>NZ_JABWRA010000018.1:0-114427 GCF_014268705.1 Pseudomonas sp. SWRI179
GTAGTGTGGGGTTTCCCCATGTGAGAGTAGGTCATCGTCAAGATTAAATTCCGAAACCCCTATCTGCTGATGCAGGTAGGGGTTTTGTTTTGCCTGCGGGAAAGTCCTTTTCTGTTTCTATGCAACTGTCTTGCGCATGGCTATCATGCGGGCCTCATTATCAGGGCGCAGTCCGCATGCTCACGTTGCTAAAACTTCTGAAGGATGGCCGCTTTCATTCGGGGCAGGCGCTGGGTGTTGCACTGGGTATCAGTCGCAGTGCTGTATGGAAGCAGCTGCAGCACTTGGAGGCGGATTTAGGATTGTCTGTGCATAAAGTTCGAGGTAGGGGGTATCAATTGGCGAAGCCCCTGTTGCTTTTGGATGCGGCAGAAATCCGCGCAAAAGGCCTTTCTGAGTGGCCTGTCCATATATTTGACTCTATCGACTCCACTAACGCCGAGGCGCTGCGTTGCATTGAGCGTGGTGGAGCAGCACCGCTCTTGGTTTTGGCCGAGCGACAGATAGCGGGGCGCGGTCGTCGTGGTCGTAAGTGGGTCAGTCCCTTTGCTGAAAATCTCTATCACAGCCTAGTGTTACGCATTGACGGTGGCATGCGACAAATTGAAGGTCTGAGTCTGGTTGTCGGGCTCGCTGTCATGCATGTCTTGCGCGACATGGGCATCGCGGGGGCAGGACTGAAATGGCCCAATGATGTCCTGGTGGGTGAGAAAAAGATTGCCGGCATTCTGCTTGAATTGGTTGGAGATCCTGCAGATGTTTGCCATGTCGTCCTGGGCGTAGGGGTTAATGTGAACATGCAAGCAACTGATGAGGTCGATCAGCAGTGGACGTCCATGTGCCTTGAGGCGGGCAGGGATTTCGATCGGAATGAGCTGGTGGCGCGATTGGGTGCGAAGCTACAGCAGTATCTGGAGCGTCATCATGCATCGGGATTTACTGCGATCCAGTCGGAATGGGAGCAGTACCACCTTTGGCAGGGCCGAGCTGTATCTCTGATTGCAGGTGTTAACAAAATTGACGGCATTGTGCTGGGCATTGATCACCAGGGTGCACTGCGTTTGAAGGTAGATGGTGTGGAAAAGAACTTTAGCGGTGGTGAGCTCAGTTTGAGGTTGCGTGATGATTCTTGAGCTTGACTGCGGCAACAGCTTTATCAAATGGCGTGTTCTTCGTGCTGACGGGATAACGGCGGTCGAGGGGGGCGTGGTCAGCTCTGACGACGATCTGCTGACGAGCCTGAATGACGGAGGGAAGTTCCAGCTCAAAAAATGTCGTCTTGTTAGCGTCAGGACCTTGGCGGAGACGGACTCATTGGTCGCTTCGCTGGTCGACTTATTCGGGGTGTCGGTGGTTCGTGCTGTGCCCGCCCGGGAAATGGCAGGTGTGAAAAACGGCTACGAGGATTACGAGCGGCTAGGCCTCGATAGGTGGCTGGCCTTGCTCGGCGGTTTTCATCTTGCTTCGGGGGCGTGCCTGGTCCTTGATTTTGGTACTGCTGTTACTGCTGATTTCGTGGCGGCGGATGGCGAGCATCTCGGCGGATTCATTTGTCCTGGCATGCCGCTAATGCGTAATCAATTGCGTACCCACACACGAAAAATTCGCTATGACGATATAGCGGCCGAGCGAGCCCATGAAAGTCTCGCTCCAGGTCGCGCGACTGTCGAGGCGGTTGAGCGTGGTTGCATGCTGATGCTCAGGGGATTCGTCCTGACTCAGCTTGAATTGGCGCGGCAATATTGGGGAAAGGAATTCGTGGTGTTTCTTACAGGAGGAGATGCCAATCTGGTTTCCGGGGTTGTTCCAGATGCCAGGGTGGTGCCTGACCTGGTTTTTGTTGGCTTGGCGATGGCCTGCCCTTTGTCTTGAGGTCTCTATGCGGTGGCTGTTTCTGTTATTGCTGGTTTTGAATGTCTTTTATTACATCTGGCATCAGCAGGAGGCTCCGCTTCGCGCCAAGGATGTCACGCCGCTGAGTTTGTATCGCGGTTCGCAACAGGATATCCATCTTTTGAGTGAAACGGCGGATGCCCTTGTCAGGCGCGATTCAGCCAGGTCCGGTGAGGTAGCCCAAATCTGTGTCTACCTGGGTGGTTTTCCCCGTCCGGAGCTGGCCAGGCAGTTGGAGCAGCGTTTGGCGGCTGCGAGTGTCCTGGGTCGTTTCGTGGCGTCGGGCTCACAGGGCGCTCCTGAGGGTGGAGGGTTCTGGGTTCAGGTTTCCCAGGAAAGTGCGGGAAAGGTGAATGAAACGCTGCTTCAAAACCTTTCTAAAGAATTCAATGAGTTAAAACATAAAATAATGCCGTGCGAGGGGGTTGCACCCGCAGGGTAGTTTGCATAGAATGGCGCCCGCTTCGCAGCGAAGACCTTTAAAGGTAAGCGGTACGAAGCGACGTCAACGCAGCTAACCTCAGGTTTTTAATGAGAAAATGCTTGACAGAAGGCTGGCATGATATAGAATGCCGGCTCGCTTAGGAGGGGTTCCCGAGCGGCCAAAGGGATCAGACTGTAAATCTGACGTCTACGACTTCGAAGGTTCGAATCCTTCCCCCTCCACCATTTTTAGCGTGAGCTGCAAGCTCCGCGGGTATAGTTTAGTGGTAGAACCTCAGCCTTCCAAGCTGATGATGCGGGTTCGATTCCCGCTACCCGCTCCAAGTTTGCAGGTTGTGCAAAGTGTTTCGCTCTTGTAGCTCAGTTGGTAGAGCACACCCTTGGTAAGGGTGAGGTCAGCGGTTCAAATCCGCTCAAGAGCTCCATATAACAAGGCAGATATGCAAATATCTGCCTTTGTTTTAATGGCTTGTGTGACTCGCTAAATTCTTCTCCTAGGGGTGATTTCGATGGCTAAGGAAAAGTTCGAACGTAATAAGCCGCACGTCAACGTCGGTACCATTGGTCACGTTGACCACGGTAAAACCACGCTGACCGCTGCTCTGACCCGCGTCTGCTCCGAAGTTTTCGGTTCGGCCAAGGTTGACTTCGACAAGATCGACAGCGCCCCGGAAGAGAAAGCTCGCGGTATCACCATCAACACCGCTCACGTTGAATACGATTCGGCCGTGCGTCACTACGCACACGTTGACTGCCCAGGTCACGCCGACTACGTAAAAAACATGATCACCGGTGCTGCCCAGATGGACGGCGCGATCCTGGTTTGCTCGGCCGCTGATGGTCCGATGCCGCAAACTCGTGAGCACATCCTGCTGTCCCGTCAGGTAGGCGTTCCGTACATCGTTGTCTTCCTGAACAAGGCTGACATGGTTGACGACGCTGAGCTGCTGGAACTGGTTGAGATGGAAGTGCGCGACCTGCTGAGCACTTACGACTTCCCAGGTGATGATACTCCAATCATCATCGGTTCGGCTCTGATGGCTCTGAACGGCCAAGACGACAACGAAATGGGCACCACTGCTGTCAAGAAGTTGGTGGAAACTCTGGACAGCTACATCCCAGAGCCGGAGCGTGCTATCGACAAGCCGTTCCTGATGCCGATCGAGGACGTATTCTCGATTTCCGGTCGCGGTACTGTTGTGACTGGTCGTGTTGAGCGTGGCATCGTTCGTATCCAGGAAGAAGTTGAGATTGTCGGTCTGCGCGACACTCAGAAAACGACCTGCACTGGCGTTGAAATGTTCCGCAAGCTGCTCGACGAAGGTCGTGCTGGTGAGAACTGCGGCGTACTGCTGCGCGGCACCAAGCGTGACGACGTAGAGCGTGGCCAGGTTCTGGTCAAGCCAGGCACCGTCAAGCCGCACACCAAGTTCACTGCAGAAGTTTACGTTCTGAGCAAGGAAGAAGGCGGTCGTCATACTCCGTTCTTCAAAGGCTACCGTCCACAGTTCTACTTCCGTACAACTGACGTGACTGGTAACTGCGAGCTGCCAGAAGGCGTTGAAATGGTAATGCCAGGTGACAACATTCAGATGACTGTTACCTTGATCAAGACCATTGCGATGGAAGACGGTCTGCGTTTCGCTATCCGTGAAGGCGGTCGTACCGTCGGCGCTGGCGTCGTAGCCAAAGTCATCGAGTAAACAGTTGTAATGTCTTTTTCGGGCCGGCATAATGGTCGGCCTGATTTTGTTTTAGGTCAGTAGCTCAATTGGCAGAGCGACGGTCTCCAAAACCGTAGGTTGGGGGTTCGATTCCCTCCTGACCTGCCAGATTCACTCGGTGTGTCTGGCTTTCTTTTCACAGGATCTTCATAGATGACTCCTAAAGCTGAAGCTCAAGGCTCTCGCTTCGATCTGCTCAAGTGGCTAGTGGTAGTCGCTTTGGTGGTTATTGGCGTTGTTGGCAATCAGTATTATTCTGCTTCGCCGATCCTGTACCGCGTACTTGCATTGCTCGCCATTGCTGCTGTAGCTGCCTTTGTAGGCCTGCAGACAGCCAAGGGCAAGTCTTTCTTTGTACTCGCTAAGGAAGCTCGCACCGAGATTCGTAAAGTCGTATGGCCGACTCGCCAAGAAACCACGCAGACCACGTTGATTGTTGTGGCTGTTGTTCTGGTAATGGCGTTGCTGTTGTGGGGGCTTGATTCCCTGCTCGGCTGGCTTGTTTCCTTGATTGTTGGCTAAGGGTGTCCCGTGGCTAAGCGTTGGTACGTTGTGCATGCTTACTCGGGTTACGAGAAGCATGTCATGCGCTCGCTGGTAGAGCGCGTAAAGCTGGCTGGCATGGAAGATGGCTTCGGCGAGATTCTGGTCCCCACTGAAGAAGTGGTTGAGATGCGCAATGGCCAGAAGCGCAAAAGTGAACGTAAGTTCTTTCCGGGCTACGTGCTGGTACAGATGGACATGAACGAAGGGACTTGGCACTTGGTCAAGGATACCCCTCGGGTGATGGGCTTCATTGGCGGTACCGCCGACAAGCCTGCGCCGATTACGGATAAAGAGGCAGAAGCGATTCTGCGTCGTGTCGCTGATGGTAGCGACAAGCCGAAGCCGAAAACGCTGTTTGAGCCGGGTGAGGTTGTACGTGTCACCGACGGTCCATTCGCTGATTTCAATGGCACGGTTGAAGAAGTTAACTACGAAAAGAGCCGGATCCAAGTGGCAGTGCTCATTTTCGGTCGCTCTACTCCGGTAGAGCTAGAGTTCAGCCAGGTCGAAAAGGTCTGATTGAACAGGCATCCCAACCCCGCAGCCCAAGGCTGTGGGGTTTTGTCGTCACTGGGATAAACGCGCAAGTAACCGGGGAGCCTTTCGAGGCGTTCGAACCCGTAATTGGAGTGCCTCATGGCCAAGAAAATTACCGCTTACATCAAGCTGCAAGTGAAGGCCGCTCAGGCTAACCCAAGCCCACCTGTTGGTCCTGCCCTGGGTCAGCACGGCGTGAACATCATGGAATTCTGCAAGGCCTTCAACGCCCGTACTCAGGGTATTGAGCCAGGTCTGCCGACTCCAGTGATCATCACTGTCTACAGCGACCGTAGCTTCACTTTCGAAACAAAAAGCACCCCGGCTTCGGTTCTGCTGAAGAAGGCTGCAGGTTTGACCAGCGGTTCCGCTCGTCCAAACACCGTTAAGGTTGGCACCGTTACCCGTGCTCAGCTGGAAGAAATCGCGAAAACCAAAAACGCGGATCTGACTGCAGCTGATATGGATGCAGCCGTGCGTACTATCGCCGGTTCTGCTCGTAGCATGGGCCTTAACGTGGAGGGTGTGTAATGGCTAAGCTGACCAAGCGTCAAAAGGCTATCGCCGGCAAAATCGAAGCAGGCAAGGCCTACAACTTTGTAGACGCCGCCGCTCTGCTGGCTGAGCTGTCGACTGTCAAGTTCAGCGAGTCGTTCGACGTTGCTGTAAACCTGGGCGTTGACCCACGTAAATCCGACCAGGTCGTTCGTAGCGCTACCGTGCTGCCACACGGCACTGGCAAGACCGTTCGTGTTGCCGTGTTCACCCAGGGCCCAGCAGCTGAAGCTGCTCTGGCCGCTGGCGCTGATCGCGTAGGCATGGACGACCTGGCTGCTGAAATGAAGGGCGGCGACCTGAACTATGACGTAGTGATCGCATCCCCGGATGCCATGCGTGTTGTAGGTCAGTTGGGTCAGATCCTCGGTCCACGTGGTCTGATGCCTAACCCTAAAGTCGGCACCGTAACGCCAGACGTAGCCACCGCGGTTAAAAACGCCAAGGCTGGTCAGGTTCGTTATCGCACCGACAAAAACGGCATCATCCACACTTCCGTTGGCAAGATCGGCTTCGACGCCGTCAAGCTGAAGGAAAACGTTGAAGCCCTGATCGCTGATCTGAAGCGTATCAAGCCAGCTTCTTCGAAAGGTATCTACGTCAAGCGCGTTACCCTGAGCACCACTATGGGCCCAGGTCTGGTCATCGATCAGAGCTCGCTCGACGCGTAAGACTCAGGTTGGCACGAGCAATCGCGCCAACCACAAAATTGGGGTCCCTGCCTGGCGGGGGCTGTCCAAGACCGTAGGCGACGCAAGTCTTAAACCACAAGCCTACGCAGATGGTGCTCCCGGTTCCTTACCGAATCAGACACCAAAACGACATTCGGTTTCGATCGAATGAAACGGTAACAAGCAGGAGTTAAACCCGTGGCAATTAAACTCGAAGACAAGAAGGCCATCGTCGCTGAAGTCAACGAGGCTGCCAAAGCTGCTCTGTCCGCTGTCGTGGCTGATGCCCGTGGCGTAACAGTAGGCGCTATGACCGGACTCCGTAAAGAGGCTCGTGAAGCTGGCGTTTACGTACGTGTTGTACGTAACACCCTGCTCAAGCGCGCTGTTGCTGACACTGAATACAGTGTCCTCAACGACGTGTTCACCGGCCCGACCTTGATCGCGTTCTCCACCCAACATCCTGGCGCTGCTGCCCGTTTGTTCAAGGAATTCGCCAAAGGTCAGGACAAGTTCGAGATTAAGGCAGCTGCGTTCGAGGGCAAGTTCCTCGCAGCTAACCAGATCGACGTACTGGCAACTCTGCCGACCCGTGACGAAGCAATTTCTCAGCTGATGAGCGTGATTCAAGGCGCAACCAGCAAATTGGCTCGTACTCTGGCGGCACTGCGCGACCAGAAAGAAGCTGCCGCAGCCTAAGGCTCGACACTCCTTTTCGCGTTTTTTGTTTATTTCGATGGTCGCGTAGGCCGTCCCCCAATCCAGGAATTTAGAGTCATGTCTATCTCTCAAAACGATATCCTCGAAGCCGTTGGCAACATGTCCGTAATGGAAGTTGTTGAGCTGATCAAAGCTTTCGAAGAAAAATTCGGTGTTACCGCTGCTGCTGCTTCCGCTGGTCCAGCTGTTGCTGCTGCCGTTGCTGAAGAGCAAACCGAATTCAACGTCATGCTGACCGAAGCTGGCGAGAAGAAAGTAAACGTGATCAAGGCAGTACGTGAACTGACCGGTCTGGGCCTGAAAGAAGCCAAGGCTGTAGTTGACGGCGCTCCTGCCATGGTTCTGGAAGCTGTTGCCAAAGACGCAGCTGACAAGGCCAAAGCAGTTCTGGAAGAAGCAGGCGCTAAAGTCGAGCTGAAGTAAGCATCGACTTTGCGTCTCCAGCCCGAGCGTTAAGCGACAGGCTGATGGCTGGTGGCTCTTGCCACCGGCCTTTTTCCGTTATTGGCAGCCGACTGGGTCGGTGCTGATCGCGAGCTGTAACCACCCGATGTGGTGGCGCAAACCATGGGGTTTGCACGATTTTCTGGCTGCTCCCGTCGGGAGGGGCCAAACAAGCAGGTGACCAAGCTGGGGAACGCTGATGGCTTACTCATATACTGAGAAAAAACGTATCCGCAAGGACTTTAGCAAGTTGCCGGACGTCATGGATGTGCCGTACCTCCTGGCCATCCAGCTGGATTCGTATCGTGAATTCTTGCAAGCGGGAGCGACTAAAGATCAGTTCCGCGACGTGGGCCTGCATGCGGCCTTCAAATCCGTTTTCCCGATCATCAGCTACTCCGGCAATGCTGCGCTGGAGTACGTCGGTTATCGCCTGGGCGAACCGGCATTTGATGTCAAAGAATGCGTATTGCGCGGTGTGACTTACGCCGTACCTTTGCGGGTAAAAGTGCGCCTGATCATTTTCGACAAAGAATCGTCGAACAAAGCGATCAAGGACATCAAAGAGCAAGAAGTCTACATGGGTGAAATCCCCCTGATGACTGAAAACGGTACCTTCGTAATCAACGGTACCGAGCGTGTAATCGTTTCCCAGCTGCACCGTTCTCCGGGCGTGTTCTTCGACCACGACCGTGGCAAGACGCACAGCTCCGGCAAACTGCTTTACTCCGCGCGCATCATTCCTTACCGCGGTTCGTGGTTGGACTTCGAGTTCGACCCGAAAGACTGCGTGTTCGTGCGTATCGACCGTCGTCGCAAGCTGCCTGCATCGGTACTGCTGCGTGCGCTCGGCTATACCACTGAAGAAGTGCTGGACGCGTTCTACACCACCAACGTTTTCCACGTGCAAGGTGAAAACCTCAGCCTGGAACTGGTGCCTCAGCGCCTGCGCGGTGAAATCGCTGTCCTCGATATCCAGGATGACAAAGGCAAGGTTATTGTCGAGCAGGGTCGTCGTATCACCGCTCGCCACATCAACCAGCTGGAAAAAGCCGGGATCAAAGAGCTGCAAGTGCCTCTGGACTACGTCCTGGGTCGCACCACGGCCAAGGTCATCGTGCATCCGGCCACTGGCGAAATCCTGGCAGAGTGCAACACCGAGCTGAACACCGAGATCCTGGCAAAAATCGCCAAGGCCCAGGTCGTTCGCATCGAGACGCTGTACACCAACGACATCGACTGCGGTCCGTTCATCTCCGACACGCTGAAGATCGACTCCACCGGCAACCAACTGGAAGCCCTGGTCGAGATCTATCGCATGATGCGTCCTGGCGAGCCGCCAACCAAGGATGCCGCCGAGACCCTGTTCAACAACCTGTTCTTCAGCCCTGAGCGCTATGACCTGTCTGCGGTCGGCCGGATGAAGTTCAACCGTCGTATCGGTCGTACCGAGATCGAAGGTTCGGGTGTACTGAACAAGGACGACATCGTTGCGGTCCTCAAGACCCTGGTCGACATCCGTAACGGCAAAGGCATCGTCGATGACATCGACCACCTGGGTAACCGTCGTGTTCGCTGCGTAGGCGAAATGGCCGAGAACCAGTTCCGTGTTGGCCTGGTGCGCGTAGAGCGTGCGGTCAAGGAACGCCTGTCGATGGCTGAAAGCGAAGGCCTGATGCCGCAAGACCTGATCAACGCCAAGCCTGTTGCTGCGGCAGTGAAGGAGTTCTTCGGTTCGAGCCAGCTGTCCCAGTTCATGGACCAGAACAACCCGCTGTCCGAGATCACCCACAAGCGTCGTGTCTCCGCACTCGGCCCAGGCGGTCTGACTCGTGAGCGTGCAGGCTTCGAAGTTCGTGACGTACACCCGACGCACTACGGTCGTGTATGCCCGATCGAAACGCCGGAAGGTCCGAACATCGGTCTGATCAACTCCCTGGCTGCCTATGCGCGCACCAACCAGTACGGCTTCCTCGAAAGCCCGTACCGCGTGGTGAAAGATGCCCTGGTCACCGACGAGATCGTGTTCCTGTCCGCCATCGAAGAAGCTGATCACGTGATCGCCCAGGCTTCGGCCACGATGAACGACAAGAAAGTCCTGATCGACGAGCTGGTAGCGGTTCGTCACTTGAACGAGTTCACCGTCAAGGCGCCGGAAGACGTCACCTTGATGGACGTATCGCCGAAGCAGGTAGTGTCGGTTGCAGCGTCGCTGATCCCGTTCCTCGAGCACGACGACGCCAACCGTGCGTTGATGGGTTCGAACATGCAGCGTCAAGCTGTACCCACCCTGCGTGCCGATAAGCCGCTGGTCGGTACTGGCATGGAGCGTAACGTAGCCCGTGACTCCGGCGTTTGCGTCGTGGCTCGTCGTGGCGGCGTGATCGACTCCGTCGACGCCAGCCGTATCGTGGTTCGTGTTGCCGATGATGAAGTTGAAACTGGCGAAGCCGGTGTCGACATCTACAACCTGACCAAATACACCCGCTCCAACCAGAACACCTGCATCAACCAGCGTCCGCTGGTGAGCAAGGGTGATCGGGTTCAGCGCAGCGACATCATGGCCGACGGTCCGTCCACCGATATGGGTGAACTGGCGTTGGGCCAGAACATGCGCATCGCGTTCATGGCATGGAACGGCTTCAACTTCGAAGACTCCATCTGCCTGTCCGAGCGTGTGGTTCAGGAAGACCGCTTCACCACGATCCACATCCAGGAACTGACCTGTGTGGCCCGTGACACCAAGCTTGGCCCGGAAGAAATCACTGCGGACATCCCGAACGTGGGTGAGGCCGCACTGAACAAGCTGGACGAAGCCGGTATCGTTTATGTAGGTGCCGAAGTAGGCGCAGGCGACATCCTGGTGGGCAAGGTCACTCCGAAAGGGGAGACCCAGCTGACTCCGGAAGAAAAACTGCTGCGTGCCATCTTCGGTGAAAAAGCCAGCGACGTTAAAGACACCTCCCTGCGCGTGCCTACCGGCACCAAGGGTACCGTCATCGACGTACAGGTCTTCACCCGCGACGGCGTTGAGCGTGATGCTCGTGCACTGTCCATCGAGAAGACTCAACTCGACGAGATCCGCAAGGACCTGAACGAAGAGTTCCGTATCGTCGAAGGCGCGACTTTCGAACGTCTGCGCTCCGCCCTGGTAGGCCACAAGGCTGAAGGCGGCGCCGGCCTGAAGAAAGGTCAGGAAATCACCGATGAAGTCCTCGACGGTCTTGAGCACGGCCAGTGGTTCAAACTGCGCATGGCTGAAGACGCTCTGAACGAGCAGCTCGAGAAGGCTCAGGCCTATATCGTTGATCGCCGCCGTCTGCTGGACGACAAGTTCGAAGACAAGAAGCGCAAACTGCAGCAGGGCGATGACCTGGCTCCAGGCGTGCTGAAAATCGTCAAGGTTTACCTGGCAATCCGTCGCCGCATCCAGCCGGGCGACAAGATGGCCGGTCGTCACGGTAACAAGGGTGTGGTCTCCGTGATCATGCCGGTTGAAGACATGCCGCACGATGCCAATGGCACCCCGGTCGATGTGGTCCTCAACCCGTTGGGCGTACCTTCGCGTATGAACGTTGGTCAGATCCTTGAAACCCACCTGGGCCTTGCGGCCAAGGGCTTGGGCGAGAAGATCAACCGTATGATCGAAGAGCAGCGCAAGGTCGCGGACCTGCGTAAGTTCCTGCACGAGATCTACAACGAAATCGGCGGCCGCAACGAAGAGCTGGATACCTTCTCCGACCAGGAAATCCTGGATCTGGCGAAGAACCTGCGCGGCGGCGTTCCAATGGCTACTCCGGTGTTCGACGGTGCCAAGGAAAGCGAAATCAAGGCCATGCTGAAGCTGGCAGACCTGCCAGAAAGCGGCCAGATGCAGCTGTTCGACGGCCGTACCGGCAACAAGTTCGAGCGCCCGGTTACCGTTGGCTACATGTACATGCTGAAGCTGAACCACTTGGTAGACGACAAGATGCACGCTCGTTCTACCGGTTCTTACAGCCTGGTTACCCAGCAGCCGCTGGGTGGTAAGGCGCAGTTCGGTGGTCAGCGTTTCGGGGAGATGGAGGTCTGGGCACTGGAAGCGTACGGTGCTGCATACACTCTGCAAGAAATGCTCACAGTGAAGTCGGACGATGTGAACGGCCGGACCAAGATGTACAAAAACATCGTGGACGGAGATCACCGTATGGAGCCGGGCATGCCCGAGTCTTTCAACGTGTTGATCAAGGAAATTCGTTCCCTCGGCATCGATATCGATCTGGAAACCGAATAACACGTGACGCGAATCGAGAGCGGGGCTGTTTTGCCCGCTCTCTGCTCCGCCAGGAGGAAAGGCCTTGAAAGACCTACTGAATTTGCTGAAAAACCAGGGTCAAGTCGAAGAGTTCGACGCCATCCGTATTGGATTGGCCTCGCCTGAGATGATCCGTTCGTGGTCGTTCGGTGAAGTTAAAAAGCCGGAAACCATCAACTACCGTACGTTCAAACCTGAGCGTGACGGCCTGTTCTGCGCCAAGATCTTTGGCCCGGTCAAGGATTACGAGTGCCTGTGCGGTAAGTACAAGCGCTTGAAGCACCGCGGTGTGATCTGCGAGAAGTGCGGCGTTGAAGTCGCGCTGGCAAAAGTCCGTCGTGAGCGCATGGCGCACATCGAACTAGCCTCGCCGGTTGCCCACATCTGGTTCCTGAAATCGCTGCCATCCCGTATCGGCTTGCTGATGGACATGACCCTGCGTGATATCGAACGTGTTCTCTACTTCGAGAGCTATGTCGTTATCGATCCAGGCATGACCACTCTTGAAAAAGGTCAGCTGCTCAACGACGAGCAGTACTTCGAAGCGCTGGAAGAGTTCGGCGACGATTTCGATGCCCGCATGGGTGCCGAAGCTGTCCGCGAACTGCTGCACGCTATCGACCTGGAGCACGAGATTGGCCGTCTGCGCGAAGAAATTCCGCAAACCAACTCCGAAACCAAGATCAAGAAGCTGTCCAAGCGTCTGAAGTTGATGGAAGCCTTCCAGGGTTCCGGCAACCTGCCAGAGTGGATGGTGCTGACCGTTCTGCCGGTTCTGCCGCCAGACCTGCGTCCGCTGGTTCCGCTCGATGGCGGTCGTTTCGCGACTTCCGACCTCAACGATCTGTATCGTCGAGTGATCAACCGTAACAACCGCTTGAAGCGCCTGCTCGATCTGTCCGCTCCGGACATCATCGTGCGCAACGAAAAGCGTATGTTGCAGGAAGCGGTCGACGCACTGCTCGATAACGGTCGTCGTGGCCGCGCGATTACCGGTTCCAACAAGCGTCCTCTGAAATCCCTGGCTGACATGATCAAGGGTAAACAGGGTCGTTTCCGTCAGAACTTGCTCGGTAAGCGTGTTGACTACTCCGGTCGTTCGGTAATTACCGTAGGCCCGACCCTGCGTCTGCACCAGTGCGGTCTGCCTAAGAAAATGGCTCTGGAGCTGTTCAAGCCGTTCATTTTCGGCAAGCTGGAAATGCGTGGTCTCGCGACCACCATCAAAGCGGCCAAGAAAATGGTCGAGCGCGAGCTGCCAGAGGTCTGGGACGTTCTCGCTGAAGTGATTCGCGAACACCCAGTGCTGCTCAACCGTGCACCGACCCTTCACCGTCTGGGTATCCAGGCGTTTGAACCGGTACTGATCGAAGGTAAGGCTATCCAGCTGCACCCGCTGGTCTGTGCTGCGTACAACGCCGACTTCGACGGCGACCAAATGGCCGTGCACGTACCGCTGACGCTGGAAGCCCAGCTGGAAGCGCGCGCGTTGATGATGTCGACCAACAACATCCTGTCGCCAGCCAACGGTGAGCCAATCATCGTTCCGTCGCAGGACGTTGTATTGGGTCTGTACTACATGACGCGTGAAGCGATCAACGCCAAGGGCGAAGGTCGTGTGTTCGCGGATCTGCAAGAAGTTGACCGTGTGTTCCGTGCCGGCGAAGCCGCACTGCACGCCAAGGTCAAGGTGCGGATCAACGAAACCGTGAACGATCGTGACGGCGGCAGCGTGACCAACACTCGTATTGTCGACACTACCGTCGGCCGTGCGCTGTTGTTCCAGGTTGTGCCAAAAGGCTTGTCCTTCGACGTCGTCAACCTGCCGATGAAGAAAAAGGCGATCTCCAAGCTGATCAACCAGTGCTACCGCGTGGTGGGTCTGAAAGAGACCGTGATCTTCGCTGACCAGTTGATGTACACCGGTTTTGCCTATTCGACCATTTCCGGCGTTTCCATCGGCGTTAACGACTTCGTTATCCCGGATGAGAAGGCCCGCATCATCGGTGCTGCCACCGAAGAAGTGAAAGAGATCGAAAGTCAGTACGCCTCCGGCCTGGTAACCCAGGGCGAGAAGTACAACAAGGTGATCGACCTCTGGTCCAAGGCGAACGACGAAGTTTCCAAGGCGATGATGGCCAACCTCTCGAAAGAGAAAGTCATCGACCGTCACGGCAACGAAGTCGACCAGGAATCTTTCAACTCGATGTACATGATGGCCGACTCGGGCGCACGGGGTTCTGCTGCGCAGATCCGTCAGCTCGCCGGTATGCGTGGCCTGATGGCCAAGCCGGACGGTTCCATCATCGAGACCCCGATTACCGCGAACTTCCGTGAAGGCTTGAGCGTACTCCAGTACTTCATCTCCACTCACGGTGCTCGTAAGGGTCTTGCGGATACCGCGTTGAAAACGGCGAACTCCGGTTACCTGACTCGTCGTCTGGTGGACGTTGCCCAGGATCTGGTCGTGACCGAGATCGATTGCGGCACCGAACATGGCCTGGTCATGACGCCGCACATTGAAGGCGGTGACGTAGTAGAGCCATTGGGTGAGCGCGTATTGGGTCGTGTCATCGCCCGTGACGTATTCAAGCCGGGTACCGAGGACGTCATCGTTCCTGCTGGCACCCTGGTTGACGAGAAGTGGGTCGAGTTCATCGAACTCAACAGCATCGACGAAGTGATCGTACGTTCGCCGATCAGCTGCGAAACCCGCTACGGCATCTGCGCCAAGTGCTACGGTCGCGACCTGGCTCGTGGTCACCAGGTGAACATCGGTGAAGCGGTCGGCGTTATCGCTGCCCAGTCCATCGGTGAGCCGGGTACCCAGCTGACGATGCGTACGTTCCACATCGGTGGTGCGGCAAGCCGGACCTCCGCGGCCGACAGCGTCCAGGTTAAGAATGGCGGTACCGTCCGTCTGCACAACCTCAAGCACGTAGAGCGTGTCGACGGTCACCTGGTGGCTGTGTCCCGTTCCGGTGAGCTGGCCATCGCTGATGACTTCGGTCGTGAGCGTGAGCGTTACAAGCTGCCGTACGGTGCTGTGATTTCGGTGAAGGAAGGCGACAAGGTCGACGCTGGTGCCATCGTGGCCAAGTGGGATCCGCACACTCACCCGATCGTCACCGAGATGAAAGGTACCGTGACCTACGTGGGCATGGAAGAAGGCATCACGATCAAGCGTCAGACCGACGAATTGACCGGTATGACCAACATTGAAGTACTCGACGCAAAAGATCGTCCAGCTGCCGGCAAGGACATCCGTCCTGCTGTGAAGATGGTCGACGACAACGGCAAGGATCTGTTGCTGCCAGGCACTGACGTAATCGCTCAGTACTTCCTGCCAGCCAACGCCCTGGTCGGTGTTGCGGACGGTGCGCGGATCGCGATCGGTGACGTAATCGCTCGTATCCCGCAGGAAACTTCGAAAACCCGCGACATCACCGGTGGTCTGCCGCGTGTTGCCGACTTGTTCGAAGCTCGTCGTCCGAAAGAAGCCTCGATTCTGGCTGAAGTCAGCGGCACCATCGCGTTCGGTAAAGAGACCAAGGGCAAGCGCCGTCTGGTCATTACTCCGAACGACGGTAGCGATCCGTACGAAGAGCTGATTCCGAAGTGGCGTCACCTGAACGTCTTCGAAGGCGAACAGGTAAACCGCGGCGAAGTTATCTCGGACGGCCCGAGCGATCCACACGACATCCTGCGTCTGCTGGGTGTGAGTGCGCTGGCCAAGTACATCGTGAACGAGATCCAGGACGTTTACCGTCTGCAAGGCGTGAAGATCAACGACAAGCACATCGAGACCATCCTGCGTCAGATGCTGCGTAAGGTCGAGATCGCTGAATCCGGCGACTCGAGTTTCATCAAGGGCGACCAGATGGAACTGACTCACGTACTGGTGGAAAACGAGCGCCTGGCGACCGAAGACAAGTTCGTCTCCAAGTTCACTCGCGTGCTGCTGGGTATCACCAAGGCGTCGTTGTCCACCGAATCGTTCATCTCGGCGGCTTCCTTCCAGGAAACCACCCGCGTACTGACCGAAGCGGCGGTAACCGGCAAGCGCGATTACCTGCGCGGCCTGAAAGAAAACGTGGTCGTGGGTCGTCTGATCCCGGCCGGTACCGGCTTGGCCTATCACAGCGAGCGCAAGCGTCGCCGTGATGCTGACAAACCGTTGCGCGTAAGCGCCAGTGAAGTGGAAGCTGCACTGACCGAAGCGCTGAACTCGAGTGGTAACTGAGTTCTGCGGTAATTGAGTGCCTGGCCCTGGTCGCCCAGTTCGGCGGATCGAGACAAATTGTCGAGATCCGGCGGGCGGGGAGGTCGGGGCCTTGCCTTGACTGGGGACAAGATCCTCTTTAGACTCTTGATCCCCTAAATTTGGCGGGAATTCGTTCCTGCCATTTTGCTTTTCTTGTAAGACAATAGCGTCGCAAGACAACAGTGGAGCTAGTAGATGGCAACTATCAACCAGCTGGTACGTCAGCCGCGTAAGCGTATCGTCGAGAAATCCGACGTGCCTGCGCTGCAGAACTGCCCGCAACGTCGTGGCGTATGCACCCGTGTGTATACCACCACGCCGAAAAAACCTAACTCGGCACTGCGTAAAGTATGCCGTGTGCGTCTGACCAACGGTTTCGAGGTTTCCTCGTACATCGGCGGTGAAGGCCACAACCTGCAAGAGCACAGCGTGGTCCTGATCCGCGGCGGTCGTGTAAAAGACTTGCCAGGTGTTCGTTACCACACCGTTCGCGGCTCTTTGGATACTTCCGGCGTTAAAGGTCGTAACCAAGGTCGTTCGAAGTACGGTACCAAGCGTCCGAAATAATCGGCCGTTTTGCAGTTTTTAATTTTATTGAGTCGATAAGAGTAAGGTCGGGCACGCATCTGCTGTCCCGGGCTAACCTGAAGACCGTTTGAGGGCTTATCAATGCCAAGACGTCGCGTAGCAGCCAAACGTGAGATTCTGGACGATCCGAAATACGGAAGCCAGATTCTCGCCAAGTTCATGAACCACGTAATGGAAAGCGGCAAGAAAGCCGTGGCCGAGCGTATCGTTTATGGCGCACTGGACAAAGTTAAGGAACGCAAGAACAGCGATCCCCTGGAAATCTTCGAGAAAGCTCTCGACGCCATCGCTCCGCTGGTCGAAGTGAAGTCGCGCCGTGTAGGCGGTGCTACTTACCAGGTTCCGGTCGAAGTTCGTCCGTCCCGTCGTAACGCCCTGGCAATGCGCTGGCTGGTAGACTTCGCTCGCAAGCGCGGTGAGAAGTCCATGGCCCTGCGTTTGGCTGGTGAACTGTTGGACGCTGCTGAAGGTAAAGGTGCTGCAGTTAAGAAGCGTGAAGACGTGCACCGTATGGCTGAAGCCAACAAGGCTTTCTCGCACTACCGCTTCTAATTTTAGCGTCACTCAATTTGCGAGGGCTTTATGGCTCGTACTACACCGATTAACCGCTACCGTAACATCGGTATCGTTGCTCACGTGGATGCTGGTAAAACCACCACCACCGAGCGCGTCCTTTTTTACACCGGCAAAAGTCACAAAATGGGCGAGGTGCATGATGGCGCCGCGACCACAGACTGGATGGTGCAGGAGCAGGAGCGTGGTATTACCATTACTTCTGCTGCTATCACCGCCTTCTGGAAAGGTTCCGAGAAGCAGTACCCGCACGAGCACCGCTTCAACGTTATCGATACCCCAGGCCACGTAGACTTCACCATTGAAGTTGAGCGTTCCCTGCGCGTACTCGACGGCGCTGTCGTTGTGTTCTGTGGTACTTCGGGTGTTGAGCCTCAGTCGGAAACCGTATGGCGTCAGGCCAACAAATACGGCGTTCCACGTCTTGTTTACGTAAACAAGATGGACCGTGCTGGTGCCAACTTCCTGCGCGTGATCGCTCAGATCAAGCAGCGTCTGGGTCACACTCCGGTGCCGATCCAGTTGGCTATCGGTTCCGAAGACAACTTCCAGGGTCAGATCGATCTGATCAACATGCAAGCTGTCTACTGGAACGATTCCGACAAAGGCATGGTTCCTGTTCGCAAGGACATTCCTGCTGAATTGCTGGAAGAAGCCGAGAAGTGGCGCGGCAACATGGTTGAGGCTGCGGCCGAAGCCAATGAAGAGCTGATGAACAAGTACCTTGAGGGTGAAGAGCTCACCAACGAGGAAATCAAGGCCGCTCTGCGTCAGCGTACCATCGCTGGTGAGATCGTTCTGGCTGTTTGCGGTTCTTCCTTCAAGAACAAGGGTGTTCCCCTGGTTCTCGACGCCGTTATCGACTTCCTGCCGGCTCCAACCGACATTCCTGCTATCAAGGGTTCCAACCCGGATAACGAGGAAGAGGAAATGGAGCGTCACGCAAGTGATGACGAGCCTTTCGCGGCGTTGGCGTTCAAGATCGCTACCGACCCATTCGTGGGTACCCTGACCTTTGTTCGAGTTTACTCGGGCGTGTTGGCCTCCGGCGACGGCGTGATCAACTCGGTAAAAGGCAAGAAAGAGCGCGTGGGTCGTATGGTGCAAATGCACGCAAACGCCCGTGAAGAAATCAAGGAAGTACGCGCTGGCGACATCGCGGCCTTGATCGGCATGAAGGACGTCACCACCGGTGAAACCTTGTGCAACGCTGACAAGCCAATCATCCTGGTTCGCATGGACTTCCCGGAGCCGGTTATTTCGGTTGCCGTTGAGCCTAAGACCAAGGACGACCAGGAAAAAATGGGTATCGCTCTGGGCAAGCTCGCTCAGGAAGACCCGTCTTTCCGCGTCAAGACTGATGAAGAGACTGGTCAAACGATCATCTCCGGCATGGGCGAGTTGCACCTGGACATCCTGGTTGACCGGATGCGCCGTGAGTTCAACGTCGAAGCCAACATCGGTAAGCCTCAGGTTTCCTATCGTGAGCGCATCACGAAGAACTGTGAAATCGAAGGCAAGTTCGTTCGCCAGTCCGGCGGTCGTGGCCAGTTCGGTCACTGCTGGATTCGTTTTGCACCGGCTGACGAAGGTCAGGAAGGTCTGCAATTCGTGAACGAAGTCGTAGGTGGTGTGGTTCCTAAGGAATACATCCCGGCGATCCAGAAGGGTATCGAAGAGCAGATGAAGAACGGCGTTGTTGCCGGTTATCCGCTGATCGGCCTGAAGGCAACTGTGTTTGATGGTTCTTACCACGACGTCGACTCCAACGAGATGGCGTTCAAGGTGGCTGCTTCCATGGCAACCAAGCAACTGGCCCAGAAGGGCGGTGGTGAGTTGCTCGAGCCGATCATGGCAGTAGAAGTCGTTACGCCTGAAGACTACATGGGTGATGTCATGGGCGACCTTAACCGTCGTCGTGGCATGATTCTGGGTATGGAAGATACGGTTTCCGGCAAGGTCATTCGTGCCGAGGTTCCGTTGGGTGAAATGTTCGGTTATGCGACCGACGTTCGTTCCATGTCTCAGGGTCGCGCAAGCTACTCTATGGAATTCAAAAAATACAATACAGCTCCGTCGCACATCGTCGAGACTGTTACTAAAAAGCAAGGCTGATTCAGCCCTTTAGGCAAGGAGTTAATTGTCGTGGCTAAAGAAAAATTTGATCGTTCCCTACCGCACGTCAACGTTGGCACCATTGGTCACGTTGACCACGGTAAAACCACTCTGACTGCTGCTCTGACTCGCGTCTGCTCCGAAGTTTTCGGTTCGGCCGTTGTTGCTTTCGACAAAATCGACAGCGCTCCGGAAGAGAAGGCTCGTGGTATCACCATCAACACCGCGCACGTTGAGTACAACTCTTCGATTCGTCACTACGCTCACGTTGACTGCCCAGGTCACGCTGACTACGTGAAGAACATGATCACCGGTGCTGCCCAGATGGACGGCGCGATCCTGGTTTGCTCGGCCGCTGATGGTCCGATGCCGCAAACTCGTGAGCACATCCTGCTGTCCCGTCAGGTAGGCGTTCCGTACATCGTTGTCTTCCTGAACAAGGCTGACATGGTTGACGACGCTGAGCTGCTGGAACTGGTTGAGATGGAAGTGCGCGACCTGCTGAGCACTTACGACTTCCCAGGTGATGACACTCCAATCATCATCGGTTCGGCTCTGATGGCTCTGAACGGCCAAGACGACAACGAAATGGGTACCACCGCTGTCAAGCGTCTGGTAGAAACTCTGGACAGCTACATCCCAGAGCCAGTTCGTGTTATCGACAAGCCGTTCCTGATGCCAATCGAAGACGTATTCTCGATCTCCGGTCGCGGTACTGTTGTGACTGGTCGTATCGAGCGCGGTATCGTCAAGGTTCAGGATCCACTGGAAATCGTAGGTCTGCGTGACACCACCGTCACCACCTGCACCGGTGTTGAAATGTTCCGTAAGCTGCTCGACGAAGGTCGTGCTGGCGAGAACTGCGGCGTTCTGCTGCGTGGTACCAAGCGTGACGACGTTGAGCGTGGCCAGGTTCTGGTTAAGCCGGGTTCGGTCAAGCCGCACACCAAGTTCGAAGCTGAAGTGTACGTGCTGAGCAAAGAAGAAGGCGGTCGTCACACTCCGTTCTTCAAAGGCTACCGTCCACAGTTCTACTTCCGGACCACTGACGTGACCGGTAACTGCGAACTGCCGGAAGGCGTTGAAATGGTAATGCCAGGCGACAACATCAAAATGGTTGTCACCCTGATCAAGACCATCGCAATGGAAGACGGTCTGCGTTTCGCTATCCGTGAAGGCGGTCGTACCGTCGGCGCTGGCGTCGTAGCCAAAATCATCGAGTAAGCTCTTTTTGAGTCAGCTTCGATGAGTTGAGAAAGCCCCCGCCCAGCGGGGGCTTTTTTATTGGGTTGACACCTATATGGGGCGTCTATAGAATTGCGCCTCCTTTTAACGGGCGTATTGCGCTCGGTGGGAATAGCAGCCGGAGTCTGAAATCCAATGCAAAATCAGCAAATCCGTATCAGGTTGAAGGCTTTCGACCATCGCCTGATCGACCAATCCACCCAGGAAATCGTGGAAACCGCGAAACGTACTGGTGCTCAAGTGCGTGGTCCAATTCCACTGCCTACCCGTAAAGAGCGGTTCACCGTTCTGGTCTCCCCGCACGTCAACAAAGACGCGCGTGACCAGTACGAGATCCGTACTCATAAGCGCGTTCTGGACATCGTCCAGCCAACGGATAAAACCGTTGATGCACTTATGAAGCTTGATCTTGCGGCCGGTGTGGAAGTGCAGATCAGCCTCGGCTAAGACTCGGTCTTAGTCGTGTAACGCTCTGAAATGGGCGGCCATAGCGGGTGAAAGCCCCGTACACTCATGAGGTTTACAACATGACTATTGGTGTAGTCGGTCGTAAATGCGGTATGACCCGTATTTTCACCGAAGAAGGTGTCTCCATTCCGGTCACGGTCATTGAGATCGAGCCGAATCGCGTCACCCAGTTCAAAACTGAAGAGACCGATGGCTATCGTGCAGTGCAAGTCACTGTCGGCGAGCGTCGCGCTTCGCGTGTAACAGCAGCTCAGGCTGGCCACTTCGCCAAGGCGAACGTTGCCGCTGGTCGTACCGTAATGGAATTCCGCCTTGAAGAAGGCGAGTACCAGGCCGGCGATCTGATCAACGCTGAAATCTTCGCCGCTGGTCAACTGGTTGATGTAACCGGTCAGTCCAAGGGTAAAGGCTTCCAGGGTACGATCAAGCGTTGGAACTTCCGCGGGCAAGATAACACCCACGGTAACTCCGTATCCCACCGCGTTCCAGGCTCTATCGGCCAGTGCCAGACTCCTGGTCGTGTATTCAAGGGCAAAAAAATGTCCGGTCATATGGGCGCTGAGCGCGTGACCGTGCAGTCCCTCGAAGTAGTGCGCGTGGACGCTGAACGCAATCTGTTGTTGGTCAAGGGCGCTGTTCCTGGCGCTACTGGCGGCAACTTGGTTGTACGTCCAGCAGCCAAGGCTCGCGGTTAAGGGGAAGCTGACATGCAATTAAATGTAAATGACGCTCAAGCGATCGAAGTTTCCGAACTGACATTTGGCGGCGAATTCAACGAGACGCTGGTTCACCAAGCAGTCGTGGCCTACATGGCTGGCGGCCGTCAAGGTAGCAAGCAGCAAAAGACCCGTTCCGACGTTTCTGGTGGCGGTAAGCGCCCATGGCGTCAGAAAGGTACTGGCCGTGCTCGTGCCGGTACTATCCGTAGCCCAATCTGGCGTGGCGGCGGTACCACTTTCGCAGCTCGTCCTCAGGATCACTCCCAAAAGCTGAACAAGAAGATGTATCGCGCAGCAATGCGTTCCATCCTTGCTGAGCTGGTGCGTACTGATCGTCTGGTCGTGGTTCAGGACTTCGCTGTTGAAGCACCGAAAACCAAAGATCTGCTGAACAAGCTGAACGGCATGGGCCTGACTGACGTCCTGATCGTGTCTGACGCTGTTGATCAGAACCTGTACCTGGCTGCTCGCAACCTGCCGCACGTCGATGTTCGTGACGTTCAAGGTTCCGATCCGGTCAGTCTGATCGCATACGACAAGGTGTTGATCACCGTGTCGGCCGTGAAGAAATTCGAGGAGCTGCTGGGATGAACCAGGAACGCGTATTTAAAGTTCTGCTTGGCCCGCACGTTTCCGAGAAGGCTACGGTTCTGGCAGACAAGAAAGGCCAGTTCGTTTTCAAGGTTGCGACTGACGCAACCAAGCTGGAAATCAAGAAGGCCGTCGAAAGCCTGTTCAGCGTGAAAGTAGAGCGCGTGACTACCCTGAACGTACTGGGTAAAAGCAAGCGCACTGCTCGCGGTCTGGGCAAGCGTAATGACTGGAAGAAGGCAGTTATCTCCCTTCAGCCAGGCCAAGATCTCGATTTCAGCAGCAGTGCTGAGTAAGGAAGGGGTGCATCATGGCAATCGTTAAATGCAAACCGACTTCCCCTGGCCGCCGTTTTGTGGTCAAGGTGGTCAACCAGGAGCTGCATAAAGGCGCTCCTCACGCACCGCTGCTCGAGAAAAAATCGAAGTCTGGTGGTCGTAACAACAATGGCCGTATTACCACGCGTCACATCGGTGGTGGTCATAAGCAGCATTATCGTCTGGTCGACTTCCGTCGCAACGACAAGGATGGCATCGCTGCCACCGTCGAGCGTATCGAATACGATCCAAACCGTACTGCTCACATCGCTCTGCTGCTGTACGCAGATGGCGAGCGTCGCTACATCATCGCCCCTAAAGGCGTGAGCGCTGGCGACCAGCTGATCGCAGGTGCCCTGGCACCGATCAAGCCGGGCAACGCTCTGCAACTGCGTAACATTCCAGTTGGTAGCACCGTACACGGCATCGAATTGAAGCCAGGTAAAGGCGCACAGATCGCTCGTTCCGCTGGTGCTTCGGCTCAGCTGATCGCTCGTGAAGGTGTCTACGTGACCCTGCGTCTGCGTTCTGGTGAGATGCGTAAAGTACTGGCTGAATGCCGTGCGACCCTGGGCGAAGTCTCGAACTCCGAGCACAGCCTGCGTTCGTTGGGTAAAGCTGGTGCCAAGCGCTGGCGTGGCGTTCGCCCAACCGTTCGTGGTGTTGCCATGAACCCGGTTGACCACCCACATGGTGGTGGTGAAGGTCGTACCTCTGGTGGTCGTCATCCGGTATCGCCATGGGGCTTCCCGACTAAGGGCGCGAAGACTCGTGGTAATAAGCGTACCGACAAAATGATCGTCCGTCGTCGCAAGTAAATAGAGGGATACGACAGTGCCACGTTCTCTGAAAAAAGGTCCTTTTATTGATCTTCACCTACTGAAGAAGATCGAAGTGGCGGCGGAAAAGAACGATCGCAAACCAGTTAAGACCTGGTCGCGTCGTTCGATGATCCTGCCACAAATGGTCGGTCTGACCATCGCAGTACACAACGGTCGTCAACACGTCCCAGTTCTCGTTAACGAAGACATGGTCGGCCACAAACTGGGCGAGTTCGCCGGTACCCGCACTTATCGTGGGCACGTGGCAGACAAGAAAGCCAAGCGTTAAGGGGTTAGGAAATGGAAGTAGCCGCTAAGTTGTCGGGCGCTCGAATCTCCGCCCAGAAAGCCCGCTTGGTCGCCGACCAGATCCGCGGGAAGAAGGTGGGCGAAGCGCTCAACCTGTTGGCTTTCAGCAGTAAGAAAGCCGCCGAGATCATGAAGAAAGTGCTGGAGTCGGCCGTAGCCAACGCCGAGCATAACGAAGGCGCAGACGTTGATGACCTGAAGGTCAGCACCGTTTTCGTCAACGAAGGGCGTTCGCTGAAGCGCATCATGCCACGTGCCAAAGGCCGTGCTGATCGCATCGTCAAGCGGTCTTGCCATATCACTGTCAAGGTTGCTGACAAGTAACGGAGTCGAAGAGATGGGTCAGAAAGTACATCCCATTGGCATTCGCCTGGGAATCGTCAAGGAGCACACCTCCGTCTGGTACGCAGACGGTCGGACTTATGCGGACTACTTGTTCGCTGATCTGAAGGTGCGTGAGTATCTCCAAGACAAACTAAAAAGCGCGTCCGTAAGCCGTATCGATATCCATCGTCCGGCGCAGACTGCACGTATCACCATCCACACCGCTCGTCCAGGTATCGTTATCGGGAAGAAAGGTGAAGATGTTGAGAAACTGCGTCAGGACCTGACCAAGCAAATGGGTGTGCCTGTGCACATCAATATCGAAGAGATCCGCAAGCCGGAGCTCGACGGTATGCTGGTTGCGCAGAGCGTAGCTCAGCAGCTGGAGCGTCGCGTCATGTTCCGTCGCGCTATGAAGCGCGCTGTACAGAACGCAATGCGCATTGGTGCCAAAGGCATCAAAATCCAAGTGAGCGGTCGTCTCGGCGGTGCTGAAATCGCACGTACTGAATGGTATCGCGAAGGTCGTGTGCCACTGCACACCCTGCGTGCCGACATCGACTATGCCAACTACGAAGCTCACACCACTTACGGTGTGATCGGTGTAAAGGTTTGGATCTTCAAAGGCGAAGTAATTGGTGGTCGCCAAGAAGAACTGAAACCACAAGCACCAGCGCCTCGTAAAAAAGCTGCTAAGTAAGGGGTACGCCAAATGTTGCAACCAAAGCGTACGAAGTTCCGCAAGCAGATGACCGGTCACAACCGTGGCCTGGCATTGCGCGGTAGCAAAGTCAGCTTCGGCGAGTTCGCGCTGAAGTCTGTTGCTCGTGGTCGTCTCACCGCTCGTCAGATCGAGTCAGCGCGTCGTGCTCTGACCCGTCACGTAAAACGTGGCGGCAAGATCTGGATCCGTGTATTCCCGGACAAGCCTGTCACCAAGAAGCCACTCGAAGTTCGGATGGGTAAAGGTAAGGGTAACGTGGAGTACTGGGTTGCCCAGATTCAGCCAGGCAAAGTCCTGTATGAAATCGAGGGTGTTTCTGAAGAGCTGGCGCGTGAGGCTTTCGCCCTGGCTGCTGCAAAGCTGCCGCTCGCCACCTCCTTTGTTAAACGGACGGTGATGTGATGAAAGCGAATGAACTTCGTGAAAAATCAGCACAGCAGCTGAACGAGCAACTGCTCGGCCTGCTGCGCGACCAGTTCAATCTGCGTATGCAGAAAGCAACTGGCCAGTTGGGGCAGTCTCATCTGCTCTCGCAAGTTAAGCGTGACATCGCTCGCGTGAAAACTGTGCTCAACCAGCAGGCAGGTAAGTAATCATGGCTGAAGCCGAAAAAACTGTCCGTACGCTGACTGGCCGTGTTGTCAGCGACAA
The DNA here is from genome assembly GCF_014268705.1 of Pseudomonas sp. SWRI179. Lineage (NCBI taxonomy): Bacteria > Pseudomonadati > Pseudomonadota > Gammaproteobacteria > Pseudomonadales > Pseudomonadaceae > Pseudomonas > Pseudomonas sp. SWRI179. Next base: position 25,538 of record NZ_JABWRA010000018.1, read on the forward strand.
GATGGACAAAACCATCACCGTTCTGATCGAGCGTCGCGTTAAGCACCCGATCTACGGTAAATACGTTAAGCGTTCGACTAAGCTGCACGCGCACGACGAAACCAATCAGTGCCACATCGGCGACAAAGTCACTATTCGTGAAACTCGTCCTTTGGCCAAGACCAAGTCTTGGGCGCTGGTTGATGTTCTCGAACGCGCTGTGGAAGTCTAAGGACTAGGGGTCGGAGAAATTATATGATTCAGACTCAATCCATGCTCGATGTGGCCGATAACAGCGGCGCTCGCCGTGTTATGTGCATCAAGGTGCTGGGTGGCTCCCATCGTCGTTACGCTGGTATCGGTGACATCATCAAAGTTACCGTCAAGGAAGCAATTCCTCGCGGTAAGGTGAAAAAAGGCCAAGTGATGACTGCTGTTGTAGTCCGCACTCGCCATGGCGTTCGTCGTGCTGACGGCTCCATCATCCGCTTTGATGGCAACGCTGCTGTTCTGTTGAACAACAAGCAAGAGCCGATCGGCACCCGTATCTTTGGGCCAGTGACCCGTGAACTTCGTACTGAGAAGTTCATGAAGATCGTCTCGCTCGCCCCAGAAGTGCTGTAAGGAGATCCGACATGCAAAAGATTCGTCGTGACGACGAGATCATCGTGATCGCCGGCAAAGACAAAGGTAAGCGCGGTAAGGTGCTGAAGGTTCTTGCTGACAACCGTTTGGTTGTGGGTGGTCTGAACCTGGTCAAGCGTCATACCAAGCCTAACCCGATGTCGGGCGTACAGGGCGGTATCGTCGAGAAAGAAGCGCCACTGCACGCTTCCAACGTCGCCATCTTCAACGGCGAAACCAACAAGGCTGACCGCGTTGGTTTCAAAGTAGAAGACGGTAAGAAAATTCGTGTCTTCAAGTCGACCCAAAAAGCGGTTGATGCTTGAACACTGCTAGGTAGAAGACCATGGCACGACTAAAAGAGATTTACCGGAAGGAAATCGCACCGAAACTTAAGGAAGAACTTAAGCTTTCGAACGTGATGGAAGTTCCGCGCGTTACCAAAATCACCCTGAACATGGGTCTGGGCGAAGCGATCGGCGACAAAAAAGTCATCGAGCACGCTGTTGCTGACCTGGAAAAGATCACCGGTCAGAAAGTCGTCGTGACTTACGCTCGGAAATCCATCGCTGGCTTTAAAGTCCGTGAAGGTTGGCCGATCGGCGTCAAAGTGACCCTGCGCCGTGAGCGTATGTACGAGTTCCTGGATCGTCTGCTGTCGATCTCCCTGCCTCGGGTTCGCGACTTCCGCGGCCTGAATGCCAAGTCCTTCGATGGTCGTGGTAACTACAGCATGGGCGTTAAAGAGCAGATCATTTTCCCGGAAATCGATTACGACAAGATCGACGCTCTCCGCGGTCTGGACATTACCCTGACCACCACTGCTCGGACGGATGATGAAGGTCGCGCACTGCTGCGCGCTTTCAAATTCCCGTTCCGCAACTGATTGGAGTAGGAAAATGGCCAAGAAGAGCATGAAGAACCGTGAGCTGAAGCGTCAGCTCACCGTTGCCAAGTACGCCACCAAGCGTGCAGCGCTGAAAGCTATCATCGTTGATCTGAACGCAAGTCCAGAAGCGCGTTGGGAAGCTACCGTAGCCCTGCAGAAGCAGCCACGTGACGCAAGCGCCTCGCGCATGCGTAACCGCTGCCGCCTGACTGGTCGTCCGCACGGCGTGTACCGCAAGTTCGGCCTTGGCCGTAACATGTTGCGTCAAGCTGCAATGCGTGGTGACGTTCCAGGTCTGGTTAAAGCCAGCTGGTAAGCACTGTCAAAGTCACGGCGTTCGAGGTCGCAAGATCCTGACCGCCGGTGACCTTGAACTTGAATCAAGCCCCTATTGGGGCTTGATTCATTTGTGGGGTGTGTCTAGAATACCCGGCTCGCCTGAGCCCGTGTTTTTATTGCACGGATGCGCTCGGCGACACGTACTAGCCGAAAGGCTAATTTTTTGTGTATTAGGAGCGTCTAGCCCATGAGTATGCAGGACCCGTTAGCGGACATGCTAACTCGTATCCGTAATGCCCAGATGGCTGAAAAGTCCGTCGTAAGCATGCCATCTTCCACGTTGAAGGTAGCTGTTGCCAAAGTCCTGAAGGACGAAGGTTACATTGCGGGTTATCAGATCAGCAGCGAAATCAAGCCTCTGCTGTCCATCGAGCTGAAGTACTTCGAAGGCCGTCCGGTCATCGAGGAAGTGAAGCGCGTTAGCCGTCCAGGCCTGCGTCAGTACAAGTCCGTCGATGATCTGCCAAAAGTTCGTGGCGGTCTCGGTGTGTCTATCGTCTCCACCAACAAGGGTGTGATGACGGATCGTGCTGCGCGCGCTGCCGGTGTCGGCGGCGAAGTTCTTTGCACTGTGTTCTAAGGGGGGATAAGCATGTCACGCGTCGCTAAGAACCCCGTTAAGCTGCCAGCCGGTGTCGAAGTCAAATTCGCAGGCCAACAGCTTTCGGTGAAGGGTGCCAAGGGCACTCTGCAACTGAACATCCATTCGTCCGTCGAGATCGTTGAAGAAGCTGGTGAGCTGCGTTTCGCTGCTCGCAATGGCGATCAACAGACTCGCGCAATGGCTGGTACCACTCGTGCGTTGGTAAACAACATGGTCCAAGGCGTAAGCCAAGGCTTCGAGCGCAAGCTCCAGCTGGTCGGTGTTGGTTACAAAGCGCAAGCAAAAGGCACAGTGCTGAACCTGGCTCTTGGCTTCTCGCACCCAGTGGATTATGAACTGCCGGAAGGCATCACCGCTGAGACTCCTAGCCAGACCGATATCCTGATCAAGGGCATCGACAAGCAGCTGGTAGGTCAAGTGGCCGCCGAGATCCGCGACTTCCGTCCACCAGAGCCGTACAAAGGCAAAGGTGTGCGCTACGCGGACGAAGTCGTCCGTCGTAAAGAAGCCAAGAAGAAGTAGGGCATAGCAAATGACCGACAAAAAAGTTACTCGACTGCGTCGCGCTCGCAAAGCACGCCTGAAAATGCACGAACTCGAAGTCGTGCGTCTCTGCGTGTTCCGCTCGTCGCAGCACATCTACGCCCAGGTCATTTCGGCCGACGGCAACAAAGTCCTGGCAAGTGCCTCGACTTTGGATAAAGAACTGCGTGATGGCGCCACTGGCAACATCGACGCGGCCACTAAGGTTGGCCAGCTGGTCGCTACGCGTGCTAAAGCCGCTGGCGTCTCGCAGGTGGCTTTCGACCGCTCTGGCTTCAAGTACCACGGCCGCGTCAAGGCGCTGGCTGATGCTGCTCGTGAAGCTGGGCTGGAGTTCTAAGTTATGTCAAATAACGACCAAAAGCGCGACGAAGGCTACATCGAGAAGCTGGTTCAAGTTAACCGCGTAGCCAAAACCGTTAAAGGCGGCCGTATCTTCACTTTCACTGCGTTGACCGTAGTGGGTGATGGTAAAGGCCGTGTTGGCTTCGGCCGTGGCAAGTCGCGTGAAGTGCCTGCTGCGATCCAGAAGGCAATGGAAGCTGCTCGCCGCAACATGATCCAGGTTGATCTGAACGGCACCACTCTGCAGTACGCAATGAAGTCCGCCCATGGCGCTTCGAAGGTGTACATGCAGCCTGCTTCTGAAGGTACCGGTATCATCGCTGGCGGCGCTATGCGTGCTGTCCTCGAGGTTGCTGGCGTTCAGAACGTTCTGGCCAAGTGCTACGGCTCGACTAACCCGGTAAACGTGGTTCACGCCACTTTCAAGGGTTTGAAAGCAATGCAGTCTCCTGAATCCATTGCCGCCAAGCGTGGCAAAAGCGTCAAGGAGATCTTCTGATCATGGCTACCGTAAAAGTTACGCTGATCAAAAGCATGACCGGCCGCATCCCTAACCACAGACTGTGTGTTAAGGGTTTGGGTCTGCGTCGCATCGGTCACACTGTAGAAGTCCTGGATACTCCCGAGAATCGCGGGATGATCAACAAGGCTTACTACATGCTGCGTGTCGAGGGTTAATCGATGAAACTCAATGATCTGAGTCCAGCGCCGGGTTCCCGTCGCGAAAAGCATCGTCCGGGCCGTGGTATCGGTAGTGGTTTGGGCAAGACCGGTGGCCGTGGCCACAAAGGTCAGACCTCCCGCTCCGGTGGCACCATTGCTCCAGGCTTTGAAGGCGGTCAACAGCCGCTGCATCGTCGTCTGCCGAAGTTCGGTTTCGTTTCCCTGAAAGCCATGGACCGCGCAGAAGTGCGTCTGTCCGAGCTGGCCAAAGTGGACGGCGACATCGTCACCGTGCAGTCCCTGAAGGATGCCAACGTGATCAACCAGAACGTTCAGCGTGTGAAAATCATGCTGTCGGGCGAAGTTGCTCGTGCTGTCACCATCGGAAAGGGAATCGGCGCCACCAAAGGTGCGCGTGCGGCTATCGAAGCAGCTGGCGGCAAGTTCGAGGAATAAATGGCTAAGCAAGGTGCTCTCTCTGCGCTCGGCAAAGGCGGTATGTCTGAACTCTGGGCTCGTCTGCGTTTTCTGTTCCTGGCGATTATCGTCTACCGAATAGGCGCACACATCCCGGTTCCAGGTATCAACCCGGACCGACTCGCGGACCTGTTTCGACAGAATGAGGGGACCATTCTTAGCTTGTTCAACATGTTTTCCGGCGGCGCGCTGGAGCGGATGAGCATCTTTGCACTGGGGATCATGCCGTACATTTCGGCATCGATCATCATGCAGCTGATGTCCGCTGTCAGCCCGCAGCTGGAGCAGTTGAAGAAGGAAGGTGAAGCTGGCCGTCGCAAGATCAGCCAGTACACCCGCTACCTCACTGTCGTCCTCGCTCTCGTCCAGGCCGTTGGCATGTCCATCGGCTTGGCGGGGCAGGGCGTAGCGTTCACTGGTGACTTTGGCTTCCATTTCGTTGCGGTAACCACTTTTGTGGCGGGCGCGATGTTCATGATGTGGCTGGGTGAGCAGATTACTGAGCGTGGTGTTGGCAACGGTATCTCGATGTTGATCTTCGCAGGTATCGTCGCCGGTCTTCCGAGAGCGATCGGGCAGTCTTTCGAGTCTGCGCGTCAGGGTGATATCAACATCTTCGCCCTGGTTGCCATCGGTTTGCTGGCAGTAGCGATTATCGGTTTCGTGGTGTTCATTGAGCGTGGCCAGCGTCGTATTGCTGTTCACTACGCCAAGCGTCAGCAGGGCCGCAAGGTGTTTGCTGCGCAGACCAGCCACTTGCCGTTGAAGGTGAACATGGCCGGCGTTATCCCGGCTATTTTCGCGAGCAGCATCTTGCTGTTCCCGGCTTCGTTGGGTGCCTGGTTCGGCCAGTCTGAAGGTATGGGCTGGTTGCAGGACATCTCGCAGTCGATCGCTCCTGGTCAGCCGTTGAATATTCTGCTGTTTAGTGCAGGGATTATTTTCTTCTGCTTCTTCTATACGGCGTTGATGTTCAATCCGAAAGACGTAGCGGAAAACCTGAAGAAGTCCGGTGCCTTTATTCCGGGCATCCGTCCAGGTGAGCAGTCGGCGCGCTACATTGATGGCGTTCTGACTCGTTTGACCTTGTTCGGTGCTCTTTACATGACGGCCGTCTGCTTGCTTCCCCAGTTCCTGGTGGTTGCGGCAAACGTACCGTTCTACCTTGGCGGGACCTCGTTGCTGATCGTGGTCGTGGTTGTGATGGACTTCATGTCCCAAGTACAATCGCACCTCGTTTCGCACCAGTACGAATCCCTGATGAAGAAAGCCAACCTGAAGGGCTACGGCAGCGGCATGTTGCGCTGAGTAGCGTCCATAAGGTTCGAGGAGTTGGTGATGAAAGTTCGTGCATCGGTGAAAAAGCTGTGCCGTAACTGCAAGATTATTCGCCGCGAAGGTGTTGTTCGGGTAATTTGCAGCGCGGAACCGCGTCACAAACAGCGCCAAGGCTGAGTGTGATTGTGCTTTAAGCCCGGCAGCTAGTGCGCTGCCGGGTTGATTATTTGTTATTACAGCGATATTATCTCGCGCCCTATTTCTTGGCTTCCGGGGCGTAGGTAGCTGTCAATTGGAGTCCCACTGAATGGCCCGTATTGCAGGCGTCAACATTCCAGATAACAAGCATACTGTTATCTCGCTGACCTACATCTATGGTGTTGGTCGCACTACTGCGCAGAAAATTTGTGCAGTGGCTGGGGTCAACCCAGCGGCAAAGATCAAAGATCTGAGCGACGAGCAGATCGAACAGCTGCGTGGCGAAGTGGCGAAGTTCACCACTGAAGGTGACCTGCGTCGCGAAATCAACATGAAAATCAAGCGCTTGATGGACCTCGGTTGCTATCGCGGTCTGCGTCATCGTCGTGGTCTGCCAGTACGCGGTCAGCGTACCAAGACCAACGCGCGTACCCGTAAAGGTCCGCGTAAGCCGATCCGCAAGTAATCGCCCCAGCGAATCGACAGGAATTTAATCATGGCAAAACCTGCTGCTCGTCCTCGTAAAAAAGTTAAAAAGACAGTGGTTGATGGCATCGCCCACATCCATGCTTCTTTTAACAACACCATCGTGACCATTACCGACCGTCAAGGTAACGCTCTTTCCTGGGCTACCTCCGGTGGTTCGGGTTTCCGCGGTTCCCGCAAGTCCACCCCGTTCGCTGCTCAAGTAGCTGCTGAGCGTGCTGGTCAAGCTGCGCTGGAATACGGCCTGAAAAACCTCGACGTCAACGTCAAGGGTCCAGGTCCAGGTCGTGAATCCGCAGTCCGCGCTTTGAACGGCTGTGGCTACAAGATCGCCAGCATCACCGACGTGACGCCAATCCCGCACAACGGGTGCCGTCCGCCGAAGAAGCGCCGCGTGTAATCCAGGAGATTGTAAAGAATGGCTCGTTACATTGGTCCAAAATGCAAACTCGCTCGTCGCGAAGGCACCGATCTTTTTCTGAAGAGCGGCGTGCGCGCGATCGAATCGAAGTGCAACATTGAAGCAGCACCTGGTATCCACGGCCAACGCCGCGGTCGCCAGTCCGACTACGGCACCCAACTGCGTGAAAAGCAGAAGGTCCGTCGTATCTACGGCGTTCTCGAGCGTCAATTCAGCGGCTACTACAAAGAAGCAGCTGGCAAGAAAGGCGCAACCGGCGAAAACCTGTTGCAACTGCTCGAATGCCGTCTGGACAACGTTGTATACCGTATGGGTTTCGGTTCTACTCGTGCCGAATCCCGTCAGCTGGTATCGCACAAGTCGATCAGCGTTAACGGTCAGACCGTAAACGTTCCGTCCTACCAGGTTCGTGCTGGTGACGTGGTTGCTGTTCGCGAGAAAGCAAAGAACCAACTTCGCATTGTCCAAGCTCTCGATCTGTGTGCCCAACGTGGCCGCGTAGAATGGGTAGAAGTAGACACTGAGAAGAAGTCGGGCGTTTTCAAGAACGTTCCTGCTCGCAGTGATCTGTCCGCCGACATCAACGAAAGCCTGATTGTCGAGCTCTACTCCAAGTAAGGGCTAGAAAATAGGTGCATCCATGCAGATTTCGGTAAATGAGTTCCTGACACCCCGCCATATTGATGTGCAGGTTGTCAGTCCAACCCGCGCCAAGATCACGCTCGAGCCTCTCGAGCGTGGTTTCGGCCACACCCTGGGCAACGCGCTGCGCCGCATCCTGTTGTCCTCAATGCCCGGCTGTGCAGTAGTCGAGGCCGAGATTGACGGTGTGCTCCACGAGTACAGCGCCATCGAAGGTGTACAGGAAGACGTAATTGAAATCCTGTTGAACCTTAAAGGTCTGGCTATCAAGCTGCACGGTCGTGACGAAGTTACGCTGACCTTGTCGAAGAAGGGTTCGGGGGTGGTTACCGCTGCCGATATTCAGCTGGATCATGATGTCGAGATCGTTAACCCCGATCACGTAATCGCTAACCTGGCGTCTAACGGCGCCCTGAACATGAAGCTCACCGTAGCTCGTGGTCGTGGTTATGAACCGGCAGACTCGCGTCAGAGCGATGAAGACGAAAGCCGCAGCATCGGTCGCTTGCAGCTTGACTCTTCGTTCAGCCCGGTTCGCCGTATCGCATACGTGGTGGAAAACGCCCGTGTCGAACAGCGTACCAACCTGGACAAGCTGGTTATTGATCTGGAAACCAACGGTACCCTGGATCCTGAAGAGGCTATCCGCCGCGCTGCAACCATCCTGCAACAGCAGTTGGCTGCGTTCGTCGACCTCAAGGGTGACAGTGAGCCAGTGGTTGTCGAGCAGGAAGACGAGATCGATCCGATCCTGCTTCGCCCGGTTGACGATCTGGAACTGACTGTACGTTCGGCTAACTGCCTTAAGGCGGAAAACATCTACTACATCGGTGACCTGATTCAGCGTACCGAAGTAGAGCTGTTGAAGACTCCGAACCTTGGCAAGAAATCCTTGACTGAAATCAAGGACGTTCTGGCCTCCCGCGGTCTGTCCCTCGGCATGCGCCTCGACAACTGGCCGCCTGCAAGTCTTAAGAAGGACGACAAGGCGACTGCCTGATCGTCGTAATCACCGAACGTTGTGTTTGGTAAGGAATGAACCATGCGTCATCGTAAAAGTGGTCGTCACCTGAGCCGCACCAGCTCGCACCGCAAGGCCATGTTCCAAAACATGGCGGTGTCGCTGTTCGAGCACGAGCTGATCAAAACTACACTGCCGAAAGCCAAAGAACTGCGCCGCGTTGCTGAGCCGCTGATCACTCTGGCCAAGACAGATAGCCTGGCTAACCGCCGTCTGGCTTTCGACCGTACTCGTTCGAAAGCTATCGTTGGTAAGCTCTTCAACGACCTGGGCAAGCGTTACGCTACCCGTGAGGGTGGCTACCTGCGCATCCTCAAGTGCGGTTTCCGCGCTGGCGACAACGCGCCTATGGCGTACGTCGAGTTGGTTGATCGTGCTACCAGCGGTGAAGCTGTATCCGCTGAGTAAGTCGGCAACATACAAAAAACCGGGCCTTGTGCCCGGTTTTTTGTTGTCCGAAGAAAAGCCGGTGGGCCGTTTCGCCTGGCTTGGCTATCGGCAAGTGGTCACTCTTAGATAATGACTATCGATGTCCATGATTTAATGAATTTGGATACTGTCACTAACATACTCGATACTCCTTTCCAGCCGATTAGCCGGCAGTTCGAAGACCGACCTAGGAAGATTGAGCATGAGCCAGATCAAAACGCTTACGACCGCCAGCGGCGCTCCAGTCGCCGATAACCAGAACTCTCGCTCCGCCGGTCCGCGCGGCCCGCTGCTGCTCGACGACTTTCACTTGATCGAGAAGCTTGCTCACTTCAACCGCGAGAACATCCCCGAGCGTCGTGTGCATGCCAAAGGGTCGGGCGCCTACGGCACCTTTACCGTCACCCAGGACATCACCCAATACACCAGCGCCAAGCTGTTCGAGTCGATCGGCAAGCAGACGCCCACCTTCCTGCGGTTTTCCACCGTGGGTGGCGAGCGTGGTTCGGCCGACACTGAACGCGATCCGCGCGGTTTCGCCTTGAAGTTCTATACCGAGGAAGGCAACTGGGACATCGTCGGCAACAACACGCCGGTATTCTTCATCCGTGATCCATTGAAGTTTCCAGATTTCATCCACACCCAGAAGCGTCTGCCGCAAAGCAACCTGAAAAGTGCCCAGGCGATGTGGGATTTCTGGTCGCATTCGCCTGAGGCGCTGCACCAGGTCACCATCCTGTTTTCCGACCGCGGCATTCCGGATGGCTACCGTCACATGCACGGCTTCGGCAGCCATACCTACAGCCTGATCAATGCACAAGGTGAGCGGCACTGGGTGAAGTGGCACTACAAGACCTTGCAAGGCATCAAGAACCTCGCGCCGGCAGAAGCGGCACGCCTGGCGGGCACCGACCCGGATTACGCCCAGCGTGACCTGTTCGAGGCCATCGAGCGCGGTGACTTCCCGAAATGGCGCGTTTGCATCCAGATCATGAGCGAGGGCCAGGCCGCGGCGCATTACGAGAACCCGTTCGACGTGACCAAGACCTGGTCGCAGAAAGAATTCCCGTTGATCGAAGTCGGCGAACTCGAACTCAACCGCAACCCGCTGAACTACTTCGCTGAAGTCGAGCAGGCGGCATTTGGCCCGAGCAACATGGTGCCAGGGGTTGGCCTCTCGCCGGATCGCATGCTGCAGGGCCGTGTCTTCGCCTACGCCGATGCCCACCGCTACCGTGTGGGCACCAATCACCAGCAATTGCCGGTGAATGCGCCACGTAGTCCGGTCAACACCTACCAGCGCGACGGCGCCATGGCGTTTGGCAGCAATGGCGGGGCGGCACCGAACTACGAGCCCAACAGCTATGTAGAGGCGCCGAAGCAGGCCCCGCGTTACGCGGAGCCGGCGCTGGCCCTCAGTGGCGCGGCGGATCGTTATGATCATCGCGAAGACACCGACTACTACAGCCATGCCGGTGCGCTGTTCCGCTTGATGAACGATGAGCAGAAAGCCCTGCTGATCAACAATATCGCTGGCGCGATGGGCGGTGTCTCGGCGGACGTAGTGGACCGTCAACTGCAGCATTTCTACAAAGCAGATACTGCTTATGGAGAAGGTATCGCGAAGGCGTTGGGCGTAGCGCTTAACTAAGTCTAAACGAGAAGCAGAACCGCCCTCATTAGGGCGGTTTTTGCGTTATTTAGCTTGGTTTTCTCAGATTTTCTTCGCTTTTATTGCGTTGAGGCAGTGACCTTGCGGTCAGCTTGGTTCAAACTACAACCTTTAAAAGCTTGTGGAGATGTAGGGCGATGCAAGGTCACCCAGACGTAATCGATTACCTCAACACGTTGCTGACCGGCGAGCTGGCAGCCCGTGATCAATATTTCATCCATTCGCGGATGTACGAGGATTGGGGTTTTACCGAGCTCTACGAACGTATCAACCACGAGATGGAAGAAGAGACCCAGCACGCCGATGCACTGATGCGCCGCATCCTGATGCTCGAAGGTACACCGCGCATGCGTGCCGATGACCTGGATGTCGGGACCACCGTACCGGACATGCTCGCCGCCGACCTGCGCCTGGAATACAAAGTCCGCGCTGCGCTGTGCAAAGGCATCGAACTCTGCGAGAAGCACAACGACTATGTGACTCGCGAAATCCTGCGTGTCCAGCTCAACGACACCGAAGAAGACCACACCTACTGGCTGGAAAAGCAGTTGGGGTTGATCAAGCTGATCGGGTTGGAGAACTACCTGCAATCGCAGTTCTGATGGATTCATTGTGGAAGCAAGCTCGCTCCCACAGGAAAAAAAAGCCCCTGCCATCGATGAGATGACAGGGGCTTTTTCGTGCCCGGGTGGAATCAGTCCCGATCACGCTCCAGCAGCGGCTTGAGGTAGTAGCCCGTGTGGGACTGCTTCATCTCGGCCACTTGTTCCGGCGTCCCCACGGCGATGATCTGGCCACCTTTGGAACCGCCTTCCGGCCCCAGGTCCACCAGCCAGTCAGCGGTCTTGATAACGTCCAGGTTGTGTTCGATCACCACCACGGTGTTGCCGTGGTCGCGAAGGCGGTGCAGCACGTCGAGCAATTGCTGGATATCGGCGAAGTGCAGGCCGGTGGTCGGCTCGTCGAGGATATACAGGGTCTTGCCGGTATCGCGCTTGGACAGCTCGCGGGACAACTTGACCCGCTGGGCTTCACCGCCGGACAAGGTCGTCGCCGACTGCCCGAGCTTGATGTACGAAAGCCCTACATCCATCAACGTCTGGAGCTTGCGCGCCAGGGCCGGTACCGCGTCGAAGAACGCCCGAGCCTCTTCGATGGTCATCTCGAGGGTTTCGTGGATGTTCTTGCCCTTGTATTTGATCTCCAGGGTTTCGCGGTTGTAGCGCTTGCTCTTGCACACGTCGCACGGCACGTAGATGTCGGGCAGGAAGTGCATTTCCACCTTGATCAGGCCATCGCCCTGGCAGGCCTCACAGCGCCCGCCCTTGACGTTGAACGAGAAACGCCCCGGGCCGTAGCCCCGTGAGCGGGACTCCGGCACGCCGGCGAACAGTTCGCGGATCGGGGTGAACAGCCCGGTATAGGTCGCCGGGTTGGAGCGCGGTGTGCGGCCAATCGGGCTTTGGTCGATGTCGACCACCTTGTCCAGGTGTTCCAGGCCCTTGATGCTATCGTGGGCGGCCGCTTCCAGGGTGGTGGCGCCGTTCAGGGCCGTGGCGCTGAGGGGGAACAAGGTATTGTTGATCAGCGTCGACTTGCCGGAGCCAGACACGCCAGTGACACAGGTCAGCAAGCCGATGGGGATTTCCAGGTCGACATTGCGCAGGTTGTTGCCGCGAGCCCCCTTGAGGGTCAGCGACAGCTTCTTGTTACGCGGCGTGCGCTTGGCCGGGACCTTGATCTTGACCCGGCCCGACAGGTATTTGCCCGTCAACGAGTCAGGGTGCGCCATGACTTCGGCGGCGGTGCCCTGGGCGACGATGTGCCCGCCATGCACGCCTGCACCCGGGCCGATGTCCACCACGTAGTCGGCCAAACGGATGGCGTCCTCGTCGTGCTCGACCACGATCACCGTGTTGCCGATGTCCCGCAGGTGCTTCAGGGTTCCGAGCAACCGGTCGTTATCTCGTTGGTGCAAGCCGATGGACGGCTCGTCGAGGATGTACATCACCCCCACCAGGCCGGCGCCGATCTGGCTGGCGAGGCGGATACGCTGGGCTTCGCCGCCGGACAGGGTGTCGGCACTGCGGTCGAGGGTCAGGTAGTCCAGGCCGACGTTCACCAGGAACTGCAGGCGCTCGCGGATTTCCTTGAGGATCTTGTCGGCGATTTCGCCGCGACGGCCGGTGAGTTTCAGTCCACCGAAATAATCGGTGGCGTCGCCAATGGGCAGGTTGGTCACCGCCGGCAGCGTCTTCTCGCCGACCCACACATGCCGCGCTTCGCGGCGTAGGCGCGTACCACGGCAATCGGGGCAGGGCTGGGTGCTGAGGAACTTGGCCAGTTCTTCGCGCACGCTGGCCGATTCGGTTTCGCGGTAGCGGCGCTCCAGGTTCGGCACGATGCCTTCGAACGGGTGGGAGCGCTTGACGATATCGCCGCGGTCGTTGAGGTATTTGAAATCGACATTCTGCGAGCCGCTGCCGTGCAGGATGAATTTCTGCTGGTCGGCGGGCAATTCGTTGAACGGCTTGTCCAGGCTGAACTTGTAATGGGCCGCCAGCGAACCGAGCATCTGGAAGTAATAGACGTTGCGCCTGTCCCAGCCGCGAATCGCCCCTTCGGCCAGGGTCAGTTCGCCATTGACCAGTCGCTTGGTGTCGAAGAACTGCTTGACCCCCAGGCCGTCGCAGGTCGGGCAGGCGCCGGCCGGGTTGTTGAAGGAGAACAGCTTGGGTTCCAGCTCGCTGATGGCGTGGCCGCAGATCGGGCAGGCGAAGCGTGCGGAGAAAATGATCTCTTCGCCGGGTTCGTCGTCCATCGGTGCGACCAGGGCGATGCCGTCGGCCAGTTTCAGCGCGGTCTCGAAGGACTCGGCCAGGCGTTGTTGCAAGTCGGCGCGGACCTTGAAGCGGTCAACCACCACATCGATCGAGTGCTTCTTCTGTTTATCCAGCTTCGGCAACTCGTCCAGTTCGCACAGCTTGCCGTTGACCCGGGCCCGCACGAAGCCCTGGGCGCGCAGCTCTTCGAATACCATCAGGTGTTCGCCCTTGCGCTCGCGAATCACCGGCGCCAGCAACATCAGCTTGCTGCCTTCCGGCTGGGCCAGCACCAGGTCGACCATCTGGCTGACGGTCTGGGCTTCCAGGGGAATATCGTGATCGGGGCAACGGGGAATACCGACCCGCGCATACAGCAGGCGCAGGTAATCGTAGATCTCGGTGATGGTGCCGACCGTCGACCGTGGGTTATGGGAGGTCGACTTCTGTTCGATGGAAATGGCCGGCGACAGGCCTTCGATGGTGTCGACGTCGGGTTTTTCCATCATCGACAGGAACTGCCGGGCGTAGGCCGACAGCGATTCGACATAGCGGCGCTGGCCTTCAGCGTACAGCGTGTCGAAGGCCAGGGATGACTTGCCGGATCCGGACAGGCCGGTGATGACGATCAGCTTGTCCCGTGGCAGGGTCAGGTCGATGTTCTTCAGGTTGTGGGTACGGGCCCCACGAATCAGGATCTTGTCCAAAGTGGCCTCGCTCGGCGGGCGTCGAAAACGTAGGAGTATACGGGCAAATACTGGATGGATGCACACTATTGAGGACGCGATTGCGGCCATACATGAAGACTGCGCGGCAAACGGTCGCCATATACCCTCTCAATCGATGGGACTGGTAGAATCGCCGCCGGTTCACATGAGGTTTTTCCATGCAAGATCCCCACAGCGAACGCATGAGTCGTGGCGAGACCCGCGCAGCGAGCGGCCTGGCCCTGGTGTTCGCCTTTCGTATGCTGGGCATGTTCATGGTGTTGCCGGTGCTGGCGACCTATGGCATGGACCTGGCGGGCGCGACGCCGGCCCTCATCGGCCTGGCGATCGGCGCCTATGGCCTGACCCAGGCGATCTTCCAGATCCCGTTCGGGATCATTTCCGACCGCATCGGCCGGCGCCCGGTCATCTACCTGGGGCTGATCGTCTTCGCCCTCGGCAGCGTGCTGGCGGCCAATGCCGACTCGATCTGGGGCGTGATCGCCGGACGCATCCTACAAGGCGCCGGGGCTATTTCCGCGGCCGTCATGGCGCTGCTGTCAGACTTGACCCGCGAACAACATCGCACCAAGGCCATGGCCATGATCGGCATGACCATTGGTCTGTCGTTCGCCGTGGCCATGGTGGTCGGCCCCTTGCTGACCCGTGCCTTTGGCTTGTCGGGCCTGTTCCTGGCGACCGGCGCCATGGCCCTGGTGGGAATCCTGATCGTGGCGTTCATGGTGCCGCGCGCCACCGGGCCGCTGCAGCACCGCGAATCGGGGGTGGCGCGCCAGGCATTGATCCCGACGCTCAAGCACCCGGACCTGTTGCGCTTGGACCTGGGCATCTTCGTGCTCCACGCCATGCTGATGTCCAGCTTCGTCGCCTTGCCGTTGGCATTGGTCGAGAAGGCCGGCCTGCCCAAGGAGCAGCACTGGTGGGTGTACCTGACGGCGCTGGTGATTTCGTTCTTCGCCATGATTCCCTTCATCATCTATGGCGAGAAACGACGCAAAATGAAACGAGTTTTGCTCGGCGCCGTCGTGACGCTGATGCTCACTGAGCTATTCTTCTGGCAGTTCGGCGATAGCTTGCGAGCCTTGGTGATCGGCACGGTGGTGTTCTTCACCGCGTTCAATCTGCTGGAAGCATCGCTGCCGTCGCTGATCAGCAAGGTTTCACCGGCGGGCGGCAAGGGCACGGCGATGGGGGTCTACTCCACCAGCCAGTTCCTGGGCTCGGCGTTGGGCGGGATCCTCGGCGGCTGGTTGTTCCAGCATGGCGGTTTGTCGGTTGTGTTCCTGGGATGCGCCGCGCTGGCTGCACTTTGGCTAGCCTTTGCTGTTACCATGCGCGAACCTCCCTATGTGACGAGCCTGCGCTTGCCCTTATCGCCCGAGGCGATTCGTGAGGCTGGCCTGACCGAGCGTCTGAAGGCCGTCGTTGGAGTAACCGATGCAGTGGTGGTCGCCGACGAGGCGGCCGTATACATCAAACTGGACACCGAATTATTGGATCGCGCGACGCTCGAGCGCCTGGTGAACAACCCGGCCCCGACTACGTGCGAAGCCTAGGAGAACGTTATGGCCCGTGGGGTTAACAAAGTCATATTGGTCGGTACTTGCGGCCAGGATCCCGAAGTTCGCTACCTGCCGAACGGCAACGCCGTGACCAACCTGAGTCTGGCGACCAGCGAACAGTGGACCGACAAGCAGACTGGCCAGAAGGTCGAGAAGACCGAATGGCACCGCGTGTCGATGTTCGGCAAGGTGGCCGAGATTGCCGGCGAATACCTGCGCAAGGGTTCGCAGGTATACATTGAAGGCAAGCTGCAGACTCGCGAATGGGAAAAAGACGGCATCAAGCGCTACACCACCGAAATCGTGGTCGACATGCAAGGCACCATGCAGTTGCTCGGTGGCCGTCCGCAGGGCGACCAGCAGCAAGGTGGCAACAACTACCAGCAGTCGGCTCCGGCCCCACGTCAGCAGGCACCTCGTCCGCAGTCGGCGCCACAGCCACAACGCGAACGCCCGGCCCCACAACAGGCCGCGCCGCAGCCGGCTCCGGATTTCGACAGCTTTGATGACGATATTCCGTTCTGATCTGCCTAGGATTCAGTGGTATTGGTCGATGAGACTCCTCACTCGCTGATACTTCAAGTTCGAAAAAAACCCTCTTCGCTGCAAAGCCTGGAGGGTTTTTTTCGCCCTGTGCAAAGCCGCGAATCAATCAGTCATAAATAATTTTCTGATAGACAGGCATTTGCTTGGCGCTGTGCTTGATGCGCCGCACTGAGCTGCCGGTGATGAGTTGCCCACCGAGAAGAAGATTGCCACAAGGCGATCGCGGTTCGAAAAGCTGCTGCCTCAAGACCCTTATCGCTTCTGCGCCCAATTCATCGCGGGGCACGTGAAGCGTGGTGAGCGGTATATCGTTGATGTCCGCCAGGTTGAAACCGTCCATGCTCATCACTGAAACATCCTGGGGAACCCTCAAGCCAGCATTCTGGAGCGCTTTAACGGCCCCAGCTGCCATGAAGTCACCCCCGGCCAGGATGGCAGTCGGTCGGTCGTCAGGTGCGCAGTTTTCCATAAAGGCCGCTACCCGCGCTTCGGATTCAGCACTGCCGAAACCCTCGGCAACCAATAGGTGTTTGGCTTCGATAAAATCGAGATTTTGCTCCTTCCATGCCTCACGAATTCCACGTATCCGCAGATCCATCGTGTACCGCCTGAGACATTGGAGAGTCAGCACATTTCGGTGCCCCATCTGAAACAGATAATTGATCGAATAATGACCGATTAAAAAGTGGTCGGGCGATATCGAGGGCAGGCGCATGCTGCGATCGATGCAGTTGATCAGCACCGTCGGCTTGCTGAGATCGGCCGCCAGTTGGTGTATGTGGGGATCATCGATGCCAATCAGGATCGCCGCACCGGTGTCCTTCTGATTCATCTTCTCCAAAAACAACAATGCGTCGCTATCGACCTCTTCAAGCTCGCAGTAGCGGACTCGTACATCATGTTGCGCGACCGCCTGTGTAATGCCCTGGATAACTTTGTAGTAAAAAATATCCGAGCGTACGTTGAAGGCCCGCGAGGGCGCGAAGATGGTCAGCCCGTTGAGCAGGAAACGACCATTGGCGAGGCCCTCCATCACGCCCTGTTGACGAGCCGCCGCCAGCACTTTTTCTCTCGTGGCCGGGCGGGTATTTGATTTGCCAGCAAGCACCCGCGACACCGTCGCGATGGACAGGCCCGTCTGTGCCGCTATTTCAGCAATGCGTAGTTTCGCCACCGCGGCTTATCCATTGAGACAATTTATGTAAAAGCTTTCATAGCAGAAAAGGGCCATCAATCCTAGCATGCTTGGGTTTCTGAGAAGCAGTGCAAGAGCAGAATGTAAATTTATACAGGCTTGCTTCTGTACGAGTCCTGGGCAGTTGCCATAGCGTCAAGCCTCAAATAAAAACAAAACGCCGGAAAATCCGGCGACAGGCGAAGAATTGATGACTATCGATATCGAACGCAATGCTCGACTTTCGGCCAAGCTAAAGTTCATCCCGCATCTGCGTTGGTGGATGCTCTCGCTGTTTTTACTCGGCGTCACCGTCAACTACATAACCCGCAATTCATTAGGCATCCTGGCGCCCGAACTGAAAACCACCTTCAGCATGTCGACCGAACAGTACTCATGGGTGGTCGCCTCGTTTCAACTTGCCTATACCGTTTTCCAACCCATCTGCGGGTGGCTGATCGATGCGATCGGGCTCAAGCTCGGCTTCGTGATATGCGCCATCGTATGGTCAGTGATGTGCCTTCTCCATGCAGGGGCAGCGAGTTGGGTGCATCTGGCGATTCTGCGTTTTTTCATGGGCGCTTCGGAGGCAGCGGCTACGCCTGCCAATGCCAAGGCGATAGGGGACTGGTTTCCAAAAAAGGAACGACCTATCGCCGCGGGTTGGGCGGGGGTTGGTTTTTCCCTGGGGGCGATGCTCGCCCCTCCCATCATCTATCTGGCTCATGTAAGCCTGGGCTGGCAGGGCGCATTTCTGATTTCCGGGGGGATCGGCCTGATATGGGCCGCCGTCTGGGGATGGCTCTACCACGCCCCCAATATCCACCCGCGCTTGTCGCCCAATGAGTTGGAGCACATCCAACAAGACGGCGAAAAAATCGGCCAGCAAATGCCATTTTTCAAAGCGTTGAAAAAGATTGGCCGGGACAAGCGATTTTACGGTATCGCGCTTCCCGCCTTCATGGCGGAACCGGCATGGGCGGTCATGAGTTTTTGGGTGCCGCTGTATCTGGCCAACGAAAGAGGAATGGACCTCAAGCAAATCGTACTGTTTGCCTGGGTTCCGTTTCTGGCGGCGGATCTGGGCAGTATCGCCAGCGGTTATCTCTCACGCGCTTACCATCGGTTTTTCAAGTGCACCCGGGTGAACTCGATCGTCGCCAGTTCAATCACCGGCGCGTTCCTGATGTTTTCGTTAGCCGTGATGACTCAGGTAAAAGACCCCTATGTTGCGATTGCGCTTATTTCCGTCGGCGGTTTTGGCCACCAGATTATTTCCTGCATGTTAAGCGCACTGGTTGTCGAAACGTTTGATCGGGATGAGTTGGCGACGGTGAACGGAATGCGAGGTTCATGCGCCTGGATTGCCAGCTTTATTTTCTCGCTGATCATCGGTGTCAGCGTGGACAAAATAGGATTCAACCCATTGTTCATTGCGATGGGGCTCTTTGACTTTATAGGTGCATTTTTCATGATTTTGTTTATCGCCGACAGAGTGTCCAAACCTAAAGCGGTGCGTGCCCAATGAAGTCACTTAAAGTCTGGACGTTGCAGGCCCAGGAAAAAGGCTACATCGAGCTCCTGGTCGAGGGCCGACATCTCTTCAGAATCTATATCCTCGAAGACGGTTTGGCGCGTGTCCTGCTCATGCGCGCAGGCGCCTTGGCATTGGATCGGACCTGGAGCATTGCGCCCCGGGAGGACGTCGCCTGGGAGGGCCGGCCCCGCGAGTCGGTAGCGGATTTCTCTTTGCCCGCGTATCGGGTCGAAGCGTTCCAGGACCGGTTGGTACTGACGACTAAAGAACTGCGTATCACGGTAAATCGTCCGCTGTGGTTGCAGTGGGAATACCACGATGGCCAGTGCTGGAGGCCATTGGTCTCGGATCGGCCCACCGGTGCCTATGCGCTTGACGCTCATGGTGAAGGCCTGGAGCATTACCAGCTGCGCGCGCCTGAACATCGCTACTACGGGCTCGGCGAAAAAACCGGCGATTTGAATCGCGCCGGCAAACGTTTTGAAATGCGTAACCTGGACGCAATGGGATATGACGCCGCGAGCACCGACCCGCTGTACAAGCATATTCCCTTTGTTATCACGCACCAGGAACACGCCAGCTTCGGGATGTTTTATGACAACCTGAACACCAGCCTGTTTGACCTGGGTAACGAGCTGGATAACTATCACCGACCCTATCGTCGATACAAGGCGGATGCCGGTGACCTCGACTACTGGGTCCTTGCAGGCCCGCGCATACTGGATGTGACAAAGGCGTTCGTTCGCCTGACCGGCCGCACCTTGTTCCTGCCTAAATGGAGCCTGGGCTACAGCGGCTCGACCATGCATTACACCGATGCTGAAAACGCCCAGGAACAGTTGCTGGAGTTTCTTGACCTGTGCCGTCAGCACGATATTCCCTGTGACTCTTTCCAACTGTCATCCGGGTACACCTCCATTGGCGAAAAACGCTATGTGTTCAACTGGAACCATGAAAAAGTCCCGGACCCCAAGGCGCTTGCCCAGGCCTACCGCGATGCCGGTGTCAGGCTGATTGCCAACATCAAGCCTTGTCTGCTGCAGGACCATCCGCGCTACGCCGAGGTGGCCAGGCAAAAGATGTTCATCCGCGACTCTGAACACGACACGCCGGAGCGGTCGGTGTTCTGGGACGATGAGGGCTCGCATCTGGACTTCACCAACCCGGACGCTGTCCGTTGGTGGCAGTCAAATGTCACCTCACAGCTTCTGGAACTGGGCATCGAATGCACCTGGAACGACAACAATGAATTCGAGGTGTGGGACGGTGAGGCACGTTGCCAAGGCTTCGGGCGCGAGATAGCGATCAAACATATCCGGCCCGTCATGGCATTGCTGATGATGAGAGCGTCTCTAGAGGCACAACAGCGGTTTTCGCCCTCGGAACGGCCCTACCTCATCTCACGCTCAGGGTGCGCCGGCATGCAGCGTTATGTTCAGACGTGGAGCGGTGATAACCGAACCAACTGGCAAACACTGCGCTACAACACCCGCATGGGCCTGGGCATGAGCCTGTCGGGGTTGTACAACGTGGGGCACGACGTCGGTGGGTTTTCCGGCAATAAACCGGATCCCGAGCTGTTTGTCCGTTGGGTCCAGAATGGTGTGATGCATCCGCGCTTCACCATTCACTCCTGGAACGATGATGGCACGGTCAATGAGCCCTGGATGCATCCAGCGGTCACCGATGCGGTCCGTGACGCGATCAGGCTCAGATATCGGTTGATGCCTTATTTCTACACCTTGCTGTGGCAAGCCAGTCACGCCGATGAGCCGATTTTGCGGCCTACGTTTCTTGACCACGAGCATGACCCTCAAACGTTCAAGGAAAACGACGAATTCATGCTTGGGCGAGACATCCTCGTCGCCAGCGTTGTGGCGGAAGGCGCACGCGAGCGCGAGGTTTGGCTACCCCTGAATGCGACAGGATGGTGCGACTGGCATACCGGTGACTGGTACGAAGGCGGCCAACACGTTGTCCTGGATGCGCCTTTGGAACGGTTGCCCTTGTTGGTGCGAGGGGGCGCTGCGATACCGAGCGGTGAATGCCACAAGCTTAACGATCCCTCGCTTGATCGGCGTCGCGAGCTGGTGGTTTTCCCTGCACCTTCAGGCGCCTCCAGCGGTGTGTTGTTTGAAGACGACGGCATCAGTCATGACTGGAAAAATGGAAACTGCCTCGTTATCAAATGGACCCTTGAATATGGCCCGGACTTCATTGATTTGACGATCGCCAAGACGGGGGATTTTCGTCCGGCGTGGGAGCAGCTTGAGGTGTCCTTGAAGGGCGCGGATGCGAGAGCCTTGAGAATCAATGGCCGTAGCGGCTGCGATTTGAAATTGGCCGATATTCCGGAGCATCGACCACTTCATTGATTCGCTGGTAAGTCTTGCCCTCCCCAGTCCAGGAGGGCAAATCCAGGAACTCACAAGTCCAGATCCAATAGCTCCTGCATCCTCTCGCCAATCGACTGCGTCAGCCACGTGGCATGGAACGCCATTTCCGCCACCGTGATGTCCGTCCGAAACCGAAGCGAAATCGGTTTGCCATCGGCTCCGGTGTAGCCGACATCAAAGTGATTCACGTTGGCAAAAGTGGTCAAGGTGTAGGGCTTGATGTAATGGATATCGCTGTAGGGGACGCTTTCTTCGGTGCTTTGCCGGGCAGGGCGGCGCTGGGTGAAGGTGAGGCGTTGCTGGCGTTCGTCGAAGCAGAAGCCAAGGACTTCGGGTCCGGATGCCAGCCATTTGATCACGCAGACGGCCGCGAACGCACTGATGAACATGAGCGCGATAACCAGCGGTTCCATAATGACCTGCTTGTGAATCGGCGACAGGCCTTCGACCTTGAACAGCATCAGGGTAAACACTGCCAGCCAATAGACGGGCAGGGCCAGCAACATCCCCGCAGCGTAAATCATGGTCCCCAGGAATCCCGGCCTGGACACGTCGCTTGAGCAATCCCACGTGGGCGGGTGCCGTGGCGCTGAGGTAGCGATCGGGAAGGGCGATTCGACCAGGCGCGGCGGGCGTCTGCGTTTCATGCGGCGGGCTCTTGGGAAAATACCCGGCCATTCTCGTCGTAACGACTCGCACACGCCTAGTCATTTTCGCTTGCTGTTTATGGCTGCGCCTACGCCTGGCTGTCGCTCAGGAATTGCTCGGTACTCACCACACTCGCATAAGCAAACCCCAGCGCCGACATGAACGCCGCGTGCACGTGGGCGGCCGGGACCACAACGCCGTTGAATTCCAGATCAAGGGTCGCGCAGGCATCATGAATCACCGTGACGCCGTAACCCAGGTCCGCCGCCGCCCGCACCACGCCATCGACGCACATGTGGCTCATGCTGCCGACCACCACCAGTTGCTCGACGCCATGCTGTTCGAGGAGGGCTTGCAGTTCGGTTTCGCGGAACGAATTGACGAAGTGCTTGAGGACCACCGGTTCGTCGGCATGGTTGAGCACCTTGGGGTGCAACTGTGCGCCTTCGGAGCCTGGGGTGAAGAACGGCGCGTCGTCGGAGGTGAATTCGTGGCGGATGTGCACCACGCGGTTTCCGGCTTGGCGAAAGGCTTCGATCAGCCGCGCGGCGTTATCGGCGGCGGCGTCGGCACCGACCAGTGGCCATTTTCCCTGGGGGAAGTAGTCGTTCTGGATATCGACTACGATGAGCGCTTGCTTGGACATGAGGGCTTCCTCGATCAGGTTGGGTAGGGCGCCAGTATTGGCGTTTACCACCGGGTCGAGGATTGGCCACAACGACAATAAGCGAGGGAAAACTGACAATGACGCAGCAAAGGGCAGTTGCCGAGCTTGGGGTGCTCATCTACCCCGGCGCGCAAATGGCGGCGGTGCATGGCTTGACCGATCTGTTCGCCGTGGCCCAACGGATCGCGGCCGAGCAGTCCAGTGCACCATTGCCACGGCTGCGGGTCAGTCACTGGCAGACCGATAATGGCGAGGCGCCGCGGCGGGTCTTCGACAGCGAAACCGGTCCGGTGGGCCCGTTGGTTGCGTTGCTGATCCCGCCATCCATCGCCGGTTTCGATGAAGGCGTGGCGACGCCGGCGCTGATGGATTGGCTGCGTGCACAACATGCGGGGGGCACCGTGCTCGGCGGTGTGTGTGTCGGCTCGATCCTGTTGGCCGAGAGCGGCTTGCTCGACGGGCGCAGCGCCACCACTCATTGGACCTCGGCCAAGAATTTCGCTGCCCGTTACCCGAAGATCAAGCTCAACGCCGACAAACCCATCGTCGACGACGGCGATCTGATCACCACCGCCGGGCTGATGGCCTGGTCGGAACTGGGGCTGCGCCTGGTGGACCGCCTGCTCGGGCCCAGCATCGCTACGCGCACGGCGCAGTTCCTGGTGATCGAACACAGCGACAGCGCGAGCCAGTGCGGCAGTAACTTCGCGCCCATCCTTGGCCATGGCGACGGGGCGATTCTCAAGGTCCAGCATTGGTTGCAAGGCAACGGCGCGGTGGAGGTTTCCCTCGGGTCGATGGCCGAACGGGCCGGACTGGAAGAGCGCACCTTCCTGCGCCGCTTCCGTGCCGCCACCGGGCTCAAGCCCACCGAATACTGCCAGCACCTGCGGGTCGGCAAGGCCCGGGAAATGCTGGAGTTCACCAACGGCACCATCGACCACATCGCTTGGACCGTCGGCTACCAGGACCCCAGCGCCTTTCGTGCGACGTTCAGGAAAATCACCGGATTGGCGCCGAGCGATTACCGGGCGAGATTCGGAGTGAGCCCGTCGAGTTCTTCAAAACAGCCGTGACCCTTTGTGGCGAGGGAGCTTGCTCCCGCTGGGCTGCGCAGCAGCCCCACCATCCTGACTGACACACCGCGGTGGAGGTTCTTTTTCTGGGGGCGCTTCGCACCCCAGCGGGAGCAAGCTCCCTCGCCACAGGTTGGAGGCTGTGACTGCAGGCTGGCATCGTGCAATTTGCGGGATGCCTGCCATGGGTCGTGCAGAATGAAACAGGCCAGGTGCTATCAATTGCGCACAATGCGCCCGCTTGGCTGACACTCATCGCTCATGTCACCGTTGGCCTGATCTCTGCACCTTCCCTTTTCTCAAGCCATCGAGCGCAGGAAAAAGGGCACCGCATGACATCAGTCAATCGCAACAAACGGGTCGTGGCCTATTCGGTCAATCCACAAGCGCCGCGTCATGAAGTCGAGACCAACCGTGCACTGGCCCAGTGGCTGGCACAGATCCTGGGATGGGAATGCGGCGACCGTCATGATTCCCAGACCGGTCATGATCTATATCTGTTGCCCACACAAACCCTGATCGGCCCTGAAGCCTTGATGCGCCTGGGGATCAAGGGGCCGGAGGATGTGTGGGGAGGGTACGTCGAGCACGATTTTATCTGCACCAAGGCGATTACCCACGGTCTGTTGAATAAGGACGCCGTGGCACCCAAAGGCTGGTCGCCCCTGTTTGCCAAGCTCACCCGCGGCGCGGTGCTTGATGGTGTGACCGTCTTTTCCCTCAAGGATGCGCGTCCGGCCGCCGAACATTTGCTCTACACCGGGCCGATCCGCCTCAAGCCGATCCACGCCTGTGCCGGGCGTGGCCAACGGCTGATCAAGAGCCTGGCGCAGTTCGATGAAATCGTCGCCGATCCTGACGCCCAGGCGCTGTTTCGCGAAGGGGTGGTGCTGGAACAGCACCTCAACGAGGTCAAGACCCAGAGCGTCGGCCAGAGCTTCATCAACGGCAAGGTCATGAGCTATTGCGGCGTGCAGCACCTGACCCACGACAGCCAAGGGCTGGAGGTTTATGGCGGGTCGGACCTGCTGGTGGTGCAGGGCGGTTATATAGAGTTGCTCAGGCTCGAACTGCCCGACGATGTGCGCGAGGCGGTGCGCCTGGCACAAGTGTTCGATGACGCCGCCAACCAGGCCTATCCGAGCTTTTTTGCGTCGCGGCGCAACTACGACATCGCCCAAGGCCTGGATGCCGCCGGCCAGCCCCGCGGCGGTGTGCTGGAACAATCCTGGCGCATGGGCGGGGCCAGCAGCGCCGAGCTGGCGGCCTTGCAGGTGTTCGTCGAAACGCCTGAAACCAGCGCGGTGCGGGTGTCCTCGGTGGAGACCTACCGCGACCAACCGCTGCCGACCGGTGCCAGGGAGGTGTATCGCGGCGCGGCGGAAAACGGTGATTTCCTACTCAAATACGTAACGGTTCAATCCTATGACGGCTAGAAGCGAAACGATCCAGATTGCAATTGATGACGAGCATATGAACGGGACCTTCCTCAGCCCCAAGTCGAAGGTCCCTGGCGTGTTGTTTGTACACGGTTGGGGCGGCAGCCAGGAACGGGACCTGGAACGGGCCAAAGGCATCGCCGGCCTCGGCTGCGTGTGCCTGACCTTCGACTTGCGCGGGCACACCGGCGGGGCGGGGATTCCCTTGTCCCGGGTCACCCGCGAGGACAACCTGCGGGATCTGTTGGCGGCATACGACCGCTTGCTCGCCCATCCGGGCTTGGACACTTCGGCGATTGCCGTGGTGGGCACCAGTTATGGCGGTTACCTGGCCTCGATCCTGACGTCGCTGCGCCCTGTGCGCTGGCTCGCCCTGCGGGTGCCGGCGCTGTACCGCGACGAGCAGTGGCACACCCCCAAGCGCGACCTGGACAAGACCGACCTGCTGGATTACCGCAGCACCCTGGTGCACGCCAGCACCAATCGCGCCTTGCAGGCGTGTTCGCAGTTCACCGGTGATGTGTTGCTGGTGGAATCCGAGACCGATACCTACGTGCCCCATGCCACGATCATGAGTTATCGAGCGGCGTGCCAGCAGACCCATTCATTGACGCACCGGATCATCGACGGCGCCGACCATGCCTTGAGCGACCCCGTGTCACAACAGGCTTACACCTCGATCCTGGTGGACTGGATCACGGAAATGGTGGTGGGAGAGCGGTTGAGCATTATTCAGGCGCGGTGATCGGGGGGGTGTATCGTCTGTGTGGGCCTCTTCGCGAGCAAGCCCGCTCCCACACTGGATCTACGAGAAACAAAAAATTTGTACCCAGCACAAATCCCTGTGGGAGCGGGCTTGCTCGCGAAGGGGCCCGCACAAGCAACTCATCATTCAGGCGACCCATCACTTGAGCCCAGGCTTGACCCGCAACGCCTTGGCCTTCGCTTCGATCACCAAATACATCACCACCGTAATCAGCAACGGCAGGATGAAGTAGATCGCCCGGTAGGCAATCAACCCCGCCAGCAGGCTGCCCCGCGACACCTCGTGTTGCAGCAGGGCGACGAACACCGCCTCCAACACCCCGAGCCCCGCCGGAATATGAGTGATGACCCCGGCAATGCTGCTGATCAGTAACACCCCGAGTACCACCGGGTAATCCAGTTTGCTGGGCAGCAACGTGAAGATCACCGCCGCCATCAGCGACCAGTTCAGCGCGCCCAAGGCCAGTTGCAGCACCGCCATGCGTGGCGACGGCAGGTTGATTTCCATGCCGCGCACGGTCCAGGCCCGACGCTTGGAAAACCGACAGGCCGCCAGGTACCCGGCACTTGCCAGCAATAACAGCACGCCCACGCCTTGCAGTGCCGTGCTGCTGAGTTTCCAGCCCGGCGGCATCGTCACCAGGCCGCTGCTGAACACCACCCCGGCCAGGGTCATGTAGCCGAACCAATTGGTGGCCAGGCTCAGGCCGAGAATCTTGGCGATGTTCCCGGTGCTGACCCCCAGCCGCGAATACAGCCGATAGCGCATGGCGATGCCGCCGACCCAGGCGCTGAGGTTGAGGTTGAAGGCGTAGCTGATCACCCCCACCGGCAGGATCTGCCGCCAACCGAGTTTCTGGCGGATGTACGTGCGGCCGATCAGGTCGAAGCAGGCATAGGTGATGAAACTGGTGATGGTCAGCGCGGCGGCGATGATCAAGGTGCGCACCTTGAAATCGGCCAGGGTGGCAAACACTTCGGACCAGTCGATGCGCCGGGCCAAGGCCGTGAACAGCACGATCAGCAGCAGGAAGAACGCCAGGGTCAGCGGGCGTTTCCAGCGACTCCAGCGGGATTTGGGCTTGGCCTGCTCCGGCGCATGGGCATCCCTCGGCGCGGTGTGCGCTTCAGAGTGGTTCATGGGGTTCGCTCCGGACCGCCGTTGGCGGTGAAAAAGGTTTCAGACGCGGTTTGTGAGCCGGCAACCAGCCGGCCCAGGCCGGGAAATGACGCAGAAAGTGGAACACCATGAAACCGATGGTCATGCGCCACAGCAGGCCCCGGGGTGCATGGTTTTCGGGCATGGCGGTGCAGTGTTCACGGCTCAGGTGATCGAGGCGCTCGAACAGCTCGCGGTTGAACGCCCGGTCGCGGATCAGCACGTTGGCTTCCAGGTTCAGCGACAGGCTCAACGGGTCGAGGTTGCTCGAGCCGACGGTGCTCCAATCCTCATCCACCAGGGCGACCTTGCCGTGCAGCGGCCGCTCGCAATATTCGTAAATTGTCACGCCAGCCTTGAGCAGATAGTCATAAAGCATCCGCGCCGCGAGCTTGGCGATCATCATGTCCGGCTGCCCTTGCAGGATCAGCCGCACCTCCACCCCGCGCCGGGCGGCATTGCGGATCTCGCGCAGCAACCGGTAGCCGGGGAAGAAATAGGCATTGGCGATTACCACCCGCCGTTTGGCGCTGCGCAGCACTTGTTGGTAGACCTCTTCGATGTCGGTCTGGTGCTCGTGGTTGTCCCGGTAGACCAGGCGCACCTGGCCGTCATGGTCGCTGAACGCCAGCTCGTTGCGCCGGCTGCGGCGGCGTTGCCACCAGTATTTGGCCCGCGCGGGACGACCGCTCTGCAACAGCGCGAAGTGATGGATATCCACCACCGCCGGGCCTTTGACCTCCACGGAATAATCCTGCTTGGCCTCGGGGCCGAAATCCCCCAGGTGGTCGGCGGAAAAATTGATCCCGCCGATGAACGCAATCACCCCGTCCACCACCACGATCTTGCGGTGCAGGCGACGGAACCAGTTGGTGCGGATCCCCAAGTGCCGGGGCGCCGGGTCGAACATCTGCAAGCGCACCCCGGCGTCGCTCAACGACGCCAGGAACTCGGTGGTCAGCTCACCGCAGCCGAAGCCGTCGAGGTTGACGGTGATCCGCACGCCGCGTCGGGCCGCATCCACCAGCAGATCCCGCAGTTCACAGCCGACCTTGTCCTCGAAGAGAATGAAGGTCTCAAGGAGGATTTCTTCCTGGGCACGGCGAATTGCCTCGAACACCCGTGGGAAATATTCCTCACCATTTTCCAGCAGGATGACGCGGTTGTTGCCGTGCCAGCCGTATTCGATGTCGGCCAGCGCCGGGTTGCGTTCGGTCGGCGGCACCTCGATCTTTTCCACCGTCGCCTTGTTCATCGTCGCGCTCATAATTCGATCTCCACCGACAGCGGTGCGTGGTCGGAAAGGTGCGACCAGGGGCGTACATTCAATACCTTGGCGTGATGGGCCTTGAGGTTGCGCACGTAGATGCGGTCCAGGCGCAGGATCGGCAGGCGTGCCGGGAAACTGCGGGCCGGTTTGCCCCACTGTTCGGCGAACACCTCCCGCAGGCCACAGGGTTGGAGCAGGTCGTTGGCCTTGCCGCGCCAGTCGTTGAAGTCGCCGGCGACAATCACCGGCGCGTCGGACGGCAATTCGCTCAGGCGCTGGCAAAGCAGTTTCAATTGCTCGACGCGATGGCCTTCGCGCAACCCCAGGTGCACGCAAATGGCATGCACCTCCTGCCCTTCGCCGCCTGGCAGGCGCAGCACGCTGTGGAGCATGCCGCGGCTTTCGTGGCCGCTGATGGACACGTCGAGATTCTCGTGGCGAATGATCTGGAATTTCGACAGCAGCGCATTACCGTGGTCGCCCGCCGGGTATACCGCATTGCGTCCGTAAGCGAACTGCGGCCAGAGGGTGTCGGCGAGGAATTCGTATTGCGGCATGCTCGGCCAGTTGCTGTAGCGCTGGGGATGGTGCTCGTGGGTGCCGTGGACTTCCTGCAGGAACACCACGTCGGCGGAGACACTGCGCACCGCTTCGCGCAGCTCGGGCAGGATGAAGCGCCGGTTCAGGGCCGTGAAACCCTTGTGGGTATTGACCGTCAGCACGGTGAAACGGCTGACTCGGTCGAGATCGTGGGGCCGTTGTTGGGTCGGCTCATGGGTCGCTTCGCTGTGTTCTGGACGGTTCATGGCAGCACCCCTTCGGCCGGACGCTCGCCGGGCGCGGTGGCGAGGTCCTTGTCCAGATGGAAGCGCTCCAGCAGATGACGTGCGTCGTAGGGCGCGCGGACTTTGATGTCGTTGTCGAAATAGCAGAACACTTCCCGGCTCTTGCGTGCCCGGGGTTTCTTGTCCGGGTCGATCAGGTGCGCATCGCTCGGCTGCTTGCCGTGGCTCCAGGCCTCGATCCGGTCGCCCCAGCGCTTCAACGCCTCGTCGGTGTAGCCGCTGGCGTACAGCTCTTCGGCGCCGTGCAGGCGCAGGTAGACGAAATCGCTGGTGACGTCTTCGCGATAGGGCCATTTACCGGCGGTGTCGGCGACCACCAGGGCCACGTTGTAGCGCTTGAGCAACGTGACGAAGTGCGGGTCGATAAAGCTTTCGTGGCGGATCTCCACGGCGTGGCGCAGTGGGCGTTTCTTTTCCGTCTCGGTGCTGGCGTGGCCGTCCAGGCGCGGCTCGTGCTCTCGGGCCAGGGCGGCGGCGCCTTCGGTGTCGTGGGGCAGTTGCTTGAGAAAGTCCTCGAACAGCCCAGGGTCGAATTTGAAGCTGGGCGGGAACTGCCAGAGGATCGCCCCCAGTTTTTCCTTGAGCTCCAGCACACCGGAGGCGAAGAAGTTGGCCAACGGCTTGCGAATGTCCCGCAGGCGCTTGATGTGGGTGATGAAACGCGGGGCCTTGACGCTGAACACGAAGCCGGGTGGGGTCTCGGCATACCACTGGGCATACCGTTCGGGGCGTTGCAGGGCGTAGAACGATCCATTGATTTCGATACTGTTGACCGCTCGCGAGGCGAATTGCAATTCCCGTTTCTGGGTCAGCCCCTTGGGGTAGAAATCCCCCCGCCAAGGCGTGTAGCGCCAGCCGGAAATACCAATGTGGATCGCCGTCATGTATCCCTCCCCGTGCCAATGACCTCGTACCGCCTGTGTCTTTTGATGACCGCCGCGCGAGCTGGAAAGTTTCGATGGTCTTACCGACGGAAGAGGGGAGACGCGGATTCTGTGGCGAGGGAGCTTGCTCCCGTTGGGCTGCGCAGCAGCCCCCAAAAAAACAGGGCCGCTACGCGCCCCAGCGGGAGCAAGCTCCCTCGCCACAGGGGTTGTATTGATCTTCCGGGCGAACTTGCCGGCCCAATATTGATCAGTTCCTTACCCATCCCGTGTGAAGGAGCCTCGCGTTTTGTCTCGATTGAGCACTGTATTGCTGCTGTTGTTGGCGATGACCGGCACCAGCGCCTACGGGACCGCCGCTGTCCCTGGCACCGCCAAGCCCGACGAACCGCCCGCCGAGCCCGCGCCGTTGGTGCAGGGCGGGTTGTTGGGGGCCATCAGTTCGAGCATCGACGACGTCCAGGACAAACTCGACCTCAACCAGAGCCTGGTAGATGCCTGGCGCCTGCGGGCGGACCGGGCGGCGGACGAGGTGGACCGGCTGGTGGACCAGACGTCCCGGTCGTCCTGGCGCGTGGCGGGGGATTTCCTCTTGCTCTCCGGCGTGTGGCTGGGGACGTTTGCGCTGTTATGGGCTGGCGCGCGATTGCTGGTGCGGCGTCTCGGTCGGCGCCGTTGGTTGCGTACCCGTCAGCGCGTGCACGACCTACTCGGTTACCTGCTGCCCTATACCTTGCCGGCGGTGGCCTGCCTGCCACTGACCCTCTATATCAGCCACTTTCTGCAAGTCTCGGTCGGTCGTGCCCTGGCGCTGTGCTTCGCCTACGCCACCAGCAGCGGTATTTTCTCCACCTCGGTGTTGCTCTGCGTGATCGTCATGTTCAACGCCGGGCACAAGCGTCGCGCGGTGGCGATCATTCGGCGCTTCAG
Source organism: Pseudomonas sp. SWRI179 (assembly GCF_014268705.1). Classification (NCBI taxonomy): domain Bacteria; kingdom Pseudomonadati; phylum Pseudomonadota; class Gammaproteobacteria; order Pseudomonadales; family Pseudomonadaceae; genus Pseudomonas; species Pseudomonas sp. SWRI179. The sequence goes on from NZ_JABWRA010000018.1 coordinate 56,596, forward strand.
CCCGCGGCCGTTGTTTCTGATCGGCTTTCTCGCCGCCCTCAGCGATGCCCTGACCAGCCCGCAGATCGCCCGGCAACTGGGCGGTAACATCACCAGCAGCGTCGCGGTGTTCACCGGGCTGTCGGCGTCGATGATCTTTGGCTGGCTGGTGATTCACATGCGCCGGCCAGTGGCGCACTTGATTCGCAACCGCCCGCTGGCCCAGCGCTTGAAGCAGCCGGCCTTGCAGGAGTCGCTGCGGATTTTTTCCGGGCTCTGGTATTGGCCGATCCTGCTGATGGTGCTGGTGTCGGCGGTGAGCCTGATCGGCGTCGGCGAGGACAACCAGAAAGCCCTGCGTTGTGCCTTGTTCACCACCATCCTGCTGATCGCCACGGTGTTTCTCAGCACCGTGTTCCAACATGTCTTCAAGTCGCCCAAGGCCGAAGCCATCCAGCGCAACAGCGCCTACAAGGGCCGTTTGCTGAGTCTGCTGCACGCCTTGCTACGCATCGTCATGGCGGTGGCATTCATTGAAATCCTCGGACGAATCTGGGGGATATCCCTGTTCGAATTCGCCTCGCGCAATGCCATCGGTCGGGCCATCAGTGATTCCTTGAGCCGCATCGGCCTGATCGTCCTGATGACCTGGCTCACTTGGGTGGTGCTCGACACGGCGATCCAGGAAGCCTTGAAGCCGCCGCTGAACAAGCGCGGCGCGCGCCAGCCCAGCACCCGGGTCAAGACCATCCTGCCGCTGTTGCGCAACGCCGCGAAAATCATCCTGGTGGTGATTTGCGCTATCACCACCATGGCCAACCTGGGCATCAACGTCGCACCGTTGCTGGCCGGTGCCGGGGTGGTGGGGCTGGCGATCGGTTTCGGGTCCCAGCAACTGGTGCAGGACGTGATCACCGGGTTGTTCATTATCATCGAAGACACGCTGTCCATCGGCGACTGGGTGGTGCTCAGTTCCGGCCATGCCGGCACCGTCGAAGGCCTGACCATCCGCACCCTGCGCCTGCGCGACGGCAAGGGGTTCGTGCATTCGGTGCCGTTCGGCCAGATCAAGGCCGTGACCAACCAGTCCCGGCAATTCGCCTTTGCGTTCTTCTCCGTGCAATTCACCTACGACACCGACGTGGACGAGGCCATCGAGTTGATTCGCGAAGCCGGGCGTTCGATTGCCGAGGACCCGTTCCTCAAGTTCAACCTGCAAGGGCCGCTGGATGTGTTCGGCGTGGACAAGATGGACCTCAACGGCGTGGTACTCACGGCGCAGTTCCGCACCGTGTCGGGTGGGCAGTATGCGGTGAGCCGGGCGTTCAACCAGCGGCTGAAAAAGCTTGTGGATAACCACCCGGCGGTGCATTTTGCGCAGACTTATCCACAGCAGGTGGTGATGCCGAAGCGGTTGATGGATAGGCGGCAGGAGGGAGATGGAGCACTTGATCAACCTCAATAGCTGCTGAATGTTGTAGTGGGGCTTATGGCCTCTTCGCGAGCAAGCCCGCTCCCACACTGGATCGAGAGTGAACACAGAGTCTGAGTACACAGGAGGTCCAATGTGGGAGCGGGCTTGCTCGCGAAGGGGACAGCCCAGGCACCCTCAACCTTTCTGAATGAGCTTGTTCCTCAGTTCAGCCATTGCTTGAACATCCAACTCCACCCAAAGCTGCTGCTTGCCGGCAATCAGCGCCGCCACCGGCAACCCATCCCGGTAAACCAGCCGATTACTCGCCAGCGCCGGCACTTTTGCCCCCGGCAGCAACGTGCCGGCCAGGTTCAGCGGATCGACTCCGCACACCGCCACCAGGCTACCGTCGGTGGGGCGGCGGCGGGTTTCGCGCAGCAGCGGGATGGCTTCGGGCAGGGCGAATTGCTCGCCCGCCAGGCCGCTGACAAAACGCCCGCCGCGAATCTCGCCCCGCGCCTCCAGGCGATGAAAGGTGCGCAGCAGCTCGCGCCAGCTCGGCAGCCAGTCGGCCTCGCGCTCCAGCAGGCGCCAGAACACCACGCCGTAACGGCGCAGCAAAGTCATGGCGATGTGCTCTAACGTCTCTGGTGCGGTGGGCACGGGGCGGTTGCCCTCCACGGGCGCGGGTGGGCTGCGGCGCAACAAGGCCCAGCGTCCGGCGTCGTCCATGCCGCCGACAAACGCGCCGCGCCCGCGCCGGCTGCTACGGGCCTGGCGTTTGCTGGCCGGCGTAATCAGGGCGCGCAAGCCGGCAAAGCTGTCGGCATTCACCAACCCGGCGCCCACCAGCTCCTGCAAGGCGATTTCCAGTTCGCTGCGCAGCAGGTGGGCTTCGTGGACCAGCTCATCGAAAAACAGCGCGCCGTGTTCACTGAGGGCCTGATGGACTTTTTGCGTCTTGGGCGACAGTTCGTCCAGGGGCACTTGCCCGGCCAGGCTGCTCCACAACGCCACCTGACTGCGGGGCAGCAACACCACCGGCGTGCTGCGCAGGGCCGTGGCAGACGGTTTCTGGCGCGCGCTCAGGCGCGTCCATACCCATTTGCCACTGCGGCACAGTTCATCGAGCCAACTGGGTGAATAATCCTTGATCCGCCCGGGCAACAGGTCGCTGTCCCAGGCTGACGCGGCGGCCGGGTAGCCTTCGAACTGGCTCAGGATCGACGGCAACACGGCATTGCCCCGGCCCTGGGTGGACGAGGACAGGTGCTGCCAATCGAACAGGAACCGCATGAAGTCCTGCAACATCACCGGCTCGATTTCCCGGCGCAGGCGCTTGACCGTGTAGCGATGGATTCGCGCCAGCAAATGCCGCTCGCACCATTCCTCCTGCCCGGTGCCCGGGGTGAACCGCCCGCGCAGCACGTAGCCTTGCTGCTCAAGCTGCGCCAGGGCTTGGGTGGCCTGTGGAGTCGACAACCCCAACGGGTAGGCGATGGCCTTCAACGGCAACGGGCCAAAGGCGCTGAGCCGGGCGCGAAGCACCTCCACCAGGGCTTCGTCGCTGTCCCAGGCCTCATCGAAACCCGCCAATGGGGCGAGCGCCGGTTGCCACCGGGCCTGTGGATAAATGGCTTGCAAGCAGGTCAGGCGTTCCAGCGGCACCCACAAACCACGCTCGGCGCTGATCTGCAGGTGGCTGGCGCGCCCACTCGCCGCCAATGCCTGCAACCAATCCAGCCACGGCACGTGGGCGTCGACTTCGCTGTCGGCGATGCAGGCCAGGCTCATCAAGGCTTCATGCATCTCATCGAGATTGGCCGGCGTCGGCCAGGCCTCATCCCGGACCGATTGGATGGCCTCGGCGTCCAGCGCGCCCAGGTCGTCGGTGGCCTGTGGATCGCTCCAGCGCCGGTTGATCACCGCCTGGGTCCGCCGTTCTTCCAGCGGCGCGTCGTCGAGAAAGGTGTAGGGGCGGGCGCTGAGGATTTCCGCCGCCAGCGGCGAAGGCGCCGGCAGGTCGCGGCTGATCAGGCGCACCTCGCCCGCTTCCATGCGCCGTAACAATGCCAGCCAGCCTTCGCTGTCCATGGCTTCGTGCAGGCAATCGTCGAGGGTCTGCTCCACCAGCGGGTGGTCGGGGATTTCCCGCTCGCCGGCGAGGTTTTCCAGGCAGGCGATCTGGTCTGGAAACACGCTGGCGATCAGGTCTTCGCTTTTCATCCGCTGGATTTGCGGGGCGACTTTGCGCCCGCCGGTGTAGCGCGGCAACGCCAGGGCCACGCCCGCGTTCCAGCGCCAGCGCACGCCGAACAGCGGCGCATCCAGCACTGCCTGGACCAGGATCTGCTCGGCGCTGTGGCTGTTGAGGTAACGCCAGACTTCGTCCAGTTCGAAGCTGTGGCTGGTGGACAGCGAGAGCACGATGGCGTCCTCGCTGGCGGCGGCCTGCAACTCGAAGTTGAAGGTGCGACAGAAACGCTTGCGCAAGGCCAGGCCCCAGGCGCGGTTGATGCGGCTGCCAAAGGGTGTGTGGATGATCAGTTGCGTGCCGCCGGACTCGTCGAAGAACCGCTCCATCAGCAGCGTGTCCTGGGACGGCAGGGCGCCGAAGGCCAGGCGTGCCGGGGCGAGGTAATCGACCAATTGTTCGGCGCTGGCCAGGTTCAGGCGCAAGGTGCCGGTCAACCAGTCGAGGGCTGGTTGCAGGTGGCCCGGCGTGGCGGCCAGCAGGTGGTCGAGCTGGGCTTGCAGGCGCGCCACGGCAAAAGACAGTTCGGCGCTGCGCCCCGGGGCTTCGCCGAGCCAGAACGGGATGGTCGGCGGTTGGCCCTGGGCGTCCTCGACCCGCACGCGGCCGGTCTCGACGCGAATGATGCGGTAGGAGGTATTGCCCAGTTGGAATACGTCGCCGGCAATGCTCTCCACCGCGAAGTCTTCGTTGACGCTGCCGATGTTCAAGCCCTGGGGTTCGAGCAGCACGCTGTAGTCGGCATTGTCCGGAATGGTGCCGCCGCTGGTCACCGCCGTCAGCTTGCTGCCCCGGCGCCCGCGCAAGGTCCGGGTCACGGCGTCGCGGTGCAGGTAGGCGCTGCGCACGCCCTGGCGGCCATTGAGGCCTTCGGCGAGCATTTGCAGCAGCGCCTGGTAATGCCCTTCGTCCAACTCGGCGTAAGGCGAGGCGCGGCGGAAGGCTTCCAGCAGCGCCTGTTCCGACCATTCCTGGCAACTGACTTCGGCGACGATCTGCTGGGCCAGCACGTCCAGCGGTGCCTTGGGGATGTGCAGGATGTCCAGTTCGCCTCGGCGCACGCAGTCGAGCAGGGCGGCGCACTCAATCAAGTCGTCGCGGGTGGTGGCGAACAGGCGCCCCTTGGGCGTGCCGCCGACTTGGTGGCCGGAGCGTCCAACCCTTTGCAGGAACGCCGAGATCGAGCGGGGCGAGGCGATCTGGCAGACCAGGTCGACATCGCCGATATCAATGCCCAACTCCAGGGACGCGGTGGCGATCAGTACCTGCAGTTCACCGCGTTTCAGGCGTTGTTCGGCGTCGAGGCGAAACTCCTTGGCCAGGCTGCCGTGGTGAGCGGCCACGGCGTCCTTGCCCAGGCGTTCGCTCAGGTGTCGGCTGAGGCGTTCGGCCAGGCGCCGGGTGTTGACGAACACCAGGGTGGTGCGATGTTCCCGGGCCAGTTCGGCGAGGCGGTTGTAGACCAGTTCCCACACGTCGTTGGCCATCACCGCCGACAGCGGCACCGGTGGCACCTCGATGTCCAAATCGCGGGGGCGGGCGTGGCCGATGTCGACGATGTCACAGGCGCGTCCTTCGCCGACGAGAAACCGTGACACCGCTTCGATGGGTTTCTGCGTGGCCGACAAACCGATGCGCATCAGCGGTTCGGCGCACAAGGCTTGCAGGCGCTCCAGGCTCAAGGCCAGGTGGCTGCCGCGCTTGCTGGCGGCGATGGCGTGGATTTCGTCGACGATGACCGTGCGGGTGCTGGCGAGCATCTGTCGGCCAGAGTCGGAGCCGAGCAGCACGTAGAGGGATTCAGGCGTGGTCACCAGGATGTGCGGCGCGGTCTTGCGCATCGCCGAGCGGTCTTTTTGCGGCGTGTCGCCGGTGCGCACGGCGGTGGTGATCGGCAAGGGCGGCAAGCCCATTTTCTGCAGCTGTTCAGTGATGCCGGCCAGGGGGTTCTGCAGGTTGATCTGGATGTCGTTGCTCAGGGCCTTGAGCGGCGAGACATAGACCACCAGGGTCTGGTCCGGCAGGCCGCCTTGTTCCAGGCCTCGGTGCACCAGGTCATCGAGCACGGCGAGAAACGCCGTCAGGGTCTTGCCCGAGCCGGTGGGCGCCGCGACCAGCACCGAGCGACGCTGGCCGATCAACGGCCACGCCTGGGCCTGGGCGGCCGTGACCGCCGGGAAGGTCTGGCTGAACCAGGCGCGAACGGCGGGGTGAAAGCCTGCCGTGGCGTGGTTGGCTGCAAGGGGCAGATTCATGTGGGCAGTTTAGGCGGGTGGGGTGGGGAAGATGCAAGTACCGTCCGGGATCTCTATCGCCTGTTCGGGCCTCATCGCGAGCAAGCCCGCTCCCACATTTGGAATGCATTCCCCTGTGGGAGCGGCGGTGCGGCGATCCGACTTGCTCGCGAAGGGGCCCTAAAGAACAGTACAAATCCAGGATCTGCACATTGCGGATGACGGTTGCGCACTAAACCCGCAAAATGCAACGATTCCGACAACGCCTGCGGGCGTTATCGACCAAATTCTTGTGCCAATAGACTGGGCCTGCTGACTTTATGCGAATGCGCCTTATGTTACTGGGCGGCGGAAATGCCCTTGGGCAGGCGCTGATTCGCCTCGGTGCAGAAGAAGACATCGGTTTTCTTGCCCCCCGCCCGCCCGAAGACGGCTGGGATGCCGCGAGCCTGACGCAACTGCTCGACGATACCCGTCCGGACGCCTTGATCAACCTGGCGTACTACTTCGACTGGTTCCAGGCCGAGGCCGTCAGCGAGCAGCGCCTGGCCAGCCAGGAGCGCGCTGTCGAGCGCCTGGCCGAGCTGTGCCAGCACCACAACATCGTCTTGTTGCAACCGTCCAGCTATCGCGTGTTCGATGGCTCCCGCGCCACGGCCTACAGCGAAAAGGACGAGCCGGTGCCCTTGGGCGTGCGTGGCCAGGCATTGTGGCGGATCGAGCAAAGCGTGCGCGCCACCTGCCCGCAACACGTACTGCTGCGCTTCGGCTGGCTGCTGGATGACAGCGCCGACGGTATCCTCGGCCGTTTCCTGGCTCGGGCCGAACAGCCCGAAGAGCTGTTGCTGGCGGACGACCGTCGCGGCAACCCGACGCCGGTGGACGATGCGGCGCGGGTGATCATTTCGGTGCTCAAGCAGCTCGATTGCGCGGCGCCGCTGTGGGGCACCTATCATTACGCCGGGCACGAGGCGACCACGCCGCTGGCGCTGGGCCAGGCGATCCTCACCGAAGCCCGCGCCCTTCATCCGCTGGCCATCGAGTCGCCCACCCCCCAGGCTCATGCCGCACGGCCGGACGCCGCGGAAGAACCGCAGCATGCGGTGCTGGCCTGCAAGAAAATTCTGCACACTTTCGGGATCAAGCCCCGCGCCTGGCGCGCGGCCCTCCCGGGCTTACTGGATAGGTTTTATCGCCATGGCTAAAGGCCCTGTTTTAATCACCGGCGGTGCGGGTTTCATTGGTTCGCACCTGACCGACGCCTTGCTCGCCAAGGGGCATGCGGTGCGGATCCTCGATGATCTGTCCACTGGCAAGCGCAGCAACCTGCCGCTGGACAACCCGGCGGTCGAACTGATCGAAGGCGACGTCGCCGATGCCGCGCTGGTGGCCCGGGCCATGGCCGGTTGCAGCGCCGTGGCGCACCTGGCGGCGGTGGCTTCGGTGCAAGCCTCGGTGGATGACCCGGTGCGCACCCACCAGAGCAATTTCATCGGCACCTTGAATGTCTGCGAAGCCATGCGCCAGAGCGGGGTGAAACGCGTGCTGTTCGCCTCCAGCGCGGCGGTCTATGGCAACAACGGCGAAGGCGAGCCCATCGACGAAGACACCCCCAAGGCCCCGCTCACACCCTATGCCTCGGACAAACTGGCCAGCGAGTTCTACTTCGACTTCTATCGCCGCCAGCACGACCTGGAGCCGGTGGTGTTCCGCTTCTTCAACATCTACGGCCCGCGCCAGGATCCGTCCTCGCCCTATTCGGGCGTCATCAGCATCTTCAGCGAACGGGCGCAGAAAGGCCTGCCAATCACCGTGTTTGGCGACGGCGAGCAGACCCGGGACTTTGTCTATGTGGAAGATCTGGTGGACTTGCTGGTGCAGGCCATCGAGAAGCCCGAGGTGGAAGTGGGCGCGGTGAACGTCGGCTGGAACCAGGCCACGACCCTCAAGCAGATGCTCCAGGCCCTGGCCGCCGTGGTGGGCGACCTGCCGCCGATCAGCTACGGCCCGGCGCGCTCCGGCGACATCCGCCATTCCCGGGCGGACAACCATCGGCTGTTGCAGCGCTTCAACTTCCCACAGCAGACACCGATGAGCGTAGGCCTGGCGCGGTTGTTGGGGCGCTGAGTTTCATGGTCACAAAAAGGCGCCTTCTGGGGCGCCTTTTTTGTGAGTCATGCATCACTGTTGTGGCAAGTGAAACCTGTGGCGAGGGAGCTTGCTCCCGCTCGAGCGCGAAGCGGTCGCACATTCTTTGGGTCTGCTTCGCAGCCCAGCGGGAGCAAGCTCCCTCGCCACAGGGTGTGTAGTCATCTCACCATTGCGTAGGGGCTTAGAACTTGTAGCCCAACCCCACCATGTAGACGAACGGATCCACATCGACGTCCACCTTGGCCCGGGTGCCGCCGGCCACGGCGTTGTTGTCCACATAGGCGGTGGTGTCGATGTCGATGTAGCGGATCTGGCCGTTGATCATGATGTTGTCGGTCAACATGTAGTCGGCACCGACTTGCCACGCCATGCCCCAGCTGTTGCTTGCGCGAAAGTTGCTGAAACCGTTGGCGCTGGCGTCGCTGCCGACGTGTTCGTCATAGATCCAGGTGTAGTTGATGCCCGCGCCGACGTAAGGCTGGAAGGCCGACTTGGCGTCGAGCGGGTAGTAGACCAGGCTCAGGGTCGGCGGCAAGTGCTTGAGGGTGCCGAGCTTGCCATTGGCCGCGCCCAGGGCGGTGCCTTTGAGCTTTACGTCGTGCTCGAACGGCGAGGCCGCCAGCAGTTCGATGCCCAGGTTGTTGGTGATCATGTAGGCGAAGTTCAGGCCCAATTGCGTGTCGCTGCTCATGGTCGCCTTGCCACCCAGGTCGGCGCCGGCCAGGGGGCCACGGTCGACCTTGACGCTGGAGCTGTCGGCGTCCGGGTTGACGGTGATCGCACCGGCGCGAACGATGATGTCGCCGGCGGTATGGGCCTGGGCGAGCGGGGCCGCGAGGGCGAGGGCAACGAGGGACGCGCTGAGCAAGGACTTGTTCATGGGGGCTCCAAAGGGCATCGAAATTTGATGTCCCATGGTACGAAGCCGTCTGGTCCGGTCTTTTGACACAGCTCAATGAGTCAGGGGGTGTTTAATTGACTCAGCTCAATGAAATGATGATGAGTCAATTTCGAGGGCCCCTTCGCGAGCAAGCCCGCTCCCACAGTTTGACCGCATTCCTTCTGAAGAAACCCGATCACCTGTGGGAGCGGGCTTGCTCGCGATAGCTATCTCATCAACAACCCATCACCACCGGATTCACTCCGGCAGCTCATACACATAAATCTTCTCAGCCTCCATCTGATACCCGGCATCGGCCAGTTCACTGGTGGACGGCTTGACCTGCATCGGCCCCTCGACCCAGTACGGTTGATACAGCTCATCAAGCTTGACCCCGACTTCGCTTTTCACATGCACGATCTGGTTCGACGGCGGTGGCGGCACGTGGATGCAGGCACCGAAATACGGCACCAGCAAAAAATCCGTGGTGCGGCCTTCCTCGCTGACTTCCAGCGGCACGATGTAGCCCGGCAAGCGAATCTGTTGGCCGTCGAGGGCCTTGACCACCGGGGCATTGGGCAGGTCCTGCTTGGCCGCGGGCGCGGCTTCGGCGGCCAACGCATCACTCATCTTCGACAAGTCATGCAGCGGCGTCATGTTCGGCACTTCCGGCGGTGCGTCCGGCGGGATCATTTCCGACCAGGCCAGGTCCCTCGGCTCGGCCGCCCACAACGGCAGGGTGACCATCATCAACAGCGCTAGCAGGGCGCGGGGCATTTTCAAGGTCCTCATAGACGGATCGACAGGCCGTCGGCCAACGATTGGCGATAGGCGCGCCAGGCCGGCACGCTGCCCATCAGCAGGGCGGCGACCAGGATGCCAGCCAGCAGCGTCCATTCATATTCGCTCGGCCAGCCCAGCGGCAAGTACAAACCGTACGCCGACTGCACGTAACCCTGGGCGGCGGCGATGCCGATGTACAGCAGTGCCAGCCCGGCGGTGACCCCGGCCAATGCCAGGGCAAAGGCTTCGAGCACAAGCAGCGTCGCGATGTGCCACGGCCGCGCGCCCACCGAACGCAGGATCGCCATTTCCCGGCGACGTTCGTTGAGGCTGGTGAGGATTGCCGTGAGCATGCCGATCAACCCGGTCAGGACCACGAACAGCGAAATCACGAACAGGGCTTTCTCCGCCGTGCCCATCAGGCTCCACAATTCCTGTAGGGCTACGCCGGGCAGGATCGCCAGCAGCGGTTCGCCACGGAACTCGTTGATCTCGCGTTGCAAGGCAAAGGTCGAAATCTTGCTGTTGAGGCCAAGCATGAACGCGGTGATCGCCTGGGGCGTGAGGTCCATGTTGCGGGCCTGGTCGGCGCTGATGCGTCCGCTGCCCTGGGCCGGCACACCGTTCTTCCAATCAACGTGGATCGCTTCCATGCCGCCGAGGCTGATGTGCAGCGTGCGGTCTACCGGGGTGCCGGTGCGCTTGAGAATCCCGACCACAGTGAAGGGCTTGTCGTCATGCTTGACCAGGCTGATCGCCGCCACACCGTGGGCCAGCACCAGTTTGTCACCGAGCTTGTAATGCAGCGCTTCGGCGACTTCGGCGCCGAGCACCACTTCGAACGGATCGGTGGCGAACGCCCGGCCATCGGCCAGTTCCAGGTGTTGCCGGCGGCCGTACTGGTAATGCTCGAAGTAGGCCTCGGTGGTGCCCATCACCCGGTAGCCGCGATGGGAGTCGCCGAGGGACATGGGGATCGCCCACTTCACTTTCGGGTTGTTGGCGAACTGCTCGAAGCTGTCCCAGCGAATGTTGTTGGTGGCGTTGCCGATGCGAAACACCGAGTACAGCAACAGGTTCACGGAGCCGGAGCGGGCACCGACGATCAGGTCGGTGCCGCTGATGGTGCTGGCGAAACTGGCCCGCGCCTCGGTGCGCACCCGTTCCACCGCCAGTAGCAGGCACACCGACAGGGCGATGGCGAATGAGGTGAGGATCGCGGTGAAGCGGCGGTTCGCCAGGCTGGCCATGGCTAGACGGAACAAATACATCTCAAACCTCGAGTGGCGTGGCGGCGCGATTGAGATCGGCCAGCGAGAGGTGGCGGTCGAACAGCGGTGCCAGGCTCTGGTCGTGGCTGACGAACAACAGGCTCGAGCCGGCCTCGCGGCATTCAGCGAATAACAGCCGCAGGAAGTTTTCCCGAGCGTCGTAGTCCAAGGCCGAGGTTGGTTCGTCGGCGATCACCAGTTCCGGTTGGCCAATCAGCGCCCGAGCCGCGGCGACCCGTTGTTGCTGGCCGATGGACAGCGAGTCGGCGCGGCGCTCCAACAGCTTCGCATCGGTCAAGCCCAGGTGGGCCAGCAGCGTGGCGGCGGCTTGATCGACACTGCCGTGGCGCTGGATGGCCCGTTGCGCACGTAGCTTGGAGAAATGGCAGGGCAGTTCGACGTTCTCGCGCACCGAGAGAAACGGCAGCAGGTTGAATTGCTGGAAAATGTAGCCGGTGTGGTCCACGCGAAAGCGGTCGCGGCGGCCGGCGCCCAGTTCGCTGAGTTCCTGGCCGAGCAGGCGGATGCTGCCGCGATCCGGCGTCTGCACCCCGCCCAGAAGCCCCAGCAACGTGGTCTTGCCGCTGCCGCTCGGCCCCTTGAGAAACAAGGTTTCGCCGGCTTCCAGGCGAAACGCCGGGATATCCAGCAAAGGCGGATGCCCGGGCCAACTGAAGCCCAGGTCGGACAGTTCGATGAGTGCTTGGGTCATGTTTGTCGCTTCAAAGTGGAGTCTGTGGAAGACCTGTGGGAGCCGAGCTTGCTCGCGATGAGGCCATCACATTCAACTGGGTAGCTGACAGTTGGACTGCTATCGCGAGCAAGCTTTGCTCCCACCAGGCTTGCTCCCACATTTGGGTTTTGCGGTGAATCAGAATTTCAGGGCTGGCGCCTTGGCCGTCACTTCCACACCTTGCTGGCCGCTCGGACTGATCAGTTGTACCTGAATTTTCTGGGTGGCCGGGAAGGTTTTGAACAGTGTGGCCAGGTCCAGGTTCTTCAAGGCGCCAGGGGCAGCACAGGTGAACTGATAATGGGCATGGATCTCGCTGTGCTCGCCGTGGTGCTCGTCGCCATCGCCGTCTTCGTCATGGTCTTCGTGGTCCGGTTCATCGCCAAACAACGGGCTTTCCAGTTCCTGCTGGGCCACGGTGCACGTGGCGGCGGCCGGCAGGTTGAACAGCGCCAGTGGCTTGTCCAACTGTGTCCGTACGGTGGCGACCTTGGCTTTGTCGGCATCGCTGGTGGCGGCGTGTTCGAAGCCCACCAGGTTCATCGCCGGGCTTTCCAGCTCCAGCTCCAGGGTCTGGCCGTCCAGCGCGGCGTTCAGTCGAGCCACGCCATGTTCATGGGCGCCGAGGCTGCCATGTTCGTGATCATGATCGTGGTCATGCTCCACCGCCGCGTGAGCGACAGCCAATGGCAGCAGGGCGAACGGCAAAGCGAGAAGCAGACGACGCATGACGAGTCTCCGAAAAGGTTATGTAATCTTATAACGAAAGTGCGCAGAGTTTGACCGGCTGCTTGGCGTCGCGCAAGGGCCATGGGAGCATGCGTACATGAAATATTCAGGAGCACGGTGATGTTGCGGATACGCGGAACCGTCGGCGAATGGCCGGTGGACTTGACGATTGAAATGGATGAAGGCGATTGGGCGCAGCTCGGCGCGCAGTTGCAAGTAGCCAAGTCCGAGAGCGTAGTGACGCCTGCGGCCAAACCGGCGAATCAAGATGATGCCCAATGGCAGATCGCCAAGGAACTGCTGCGCAAGGCCGGACAGCTGAGCGGCCCGGACCTGCTGGAACAGCTCGAAGGCCTGACCGGCAGCGCCTCGGCGGGCAAGCGCTTGTTGGTGCGCCTTCGCCATAGCGCCGAGGTCAAGGTGCTGAGCGGTGCGGATACACCGCTCTACAGTTGGGTCGGTCAGTAAAGCGCGGCGAACAGCTTGCGGCGATAGGTCGTCACCAGCGGATGGTCGTTGCCCAGCAGTTCAAACACTTGCAGCAAGGTCTTGTGGGGCAGGCCTTCGCTGTAGCCGCGGTTGCGCACGAACAGCTTGAGCAGCGCATCGAGGGCCGCTTCGTACTGCTGGCGCGCCAGTTGCTGGATCGCCAGTTGGTACACCGCTTCATCGTCCTGCGGGTCTTTCGCCAGGCGGGCCTTGAGGTCGGCGGCGTCCGGTAGGTGCTTGGCCAAGCCGAGGAACTGGATCTGCGCCTTGGCACCGGCGAGGGCGGCCTTGTGCTCATCGCTTTTCACCGCGTCGAGTACCGTCTGCGCTTCGTCCAGTTCGCCGCGCTCGGTCAGGCAGCGGGCGTACAGGATCAGGGCCTTGGCGTTGGTGTTGTCTTCACCCAGCAATACCGTGAGCACGGCTTCGGCATCGGCGAAACGACCGTCGTCGAACAGCGCCTGGGCCTGTTCGAACGGATCGGCCGCGGCCGGCGGCGGCATTTGCACGTGGGGTTCGAGCAACGTCCGCACCGCCGATTCCGGCTGGGCACCGGCAAAGCCATCCACGGGCTGGCCGTCCTTGAACAACACCACGGTCGGCAGGCTGCGAATGCCGAAACGGGCGACAATGTCCTGCTCGATGTCGCAGTTGACCTTCGCCAGCAGCAGTTCGCCCTGATAGCTCTCGGCAATGCTTTGCAGCATCGGCATCAGCGCCTTGCACGGCGCGCACCACTCGGCCCAGAAGTCCACCAGCACCGGTTTGTGGAAAGAGTTAGCGATCACAGACTGATCGAAATCGGCCGTGGTGGCGTCGAAGATGTAGGGCGTTTCCTGAGTCATGGGCAATCTCGTAGAGCGCTTGAATGGGGCAACTATACGGCTTGGTGGGGGGTGGCTGAAAGCGGGGAGGACTTTCGTCTTGTGGTGTCTGGTAGGACGCCTTCGCGAGCAAGCCCGCTCCTACAATGATCCCAAGTGTTCATGCGACCCCTGTGGGAGCGGGCTTGCTCGCGAAGCTTTTAGCCGCGCCGCGCGTGGTACAGGCTCACATGCCGAAACTCCTCCGGCTCGGCCAGGTCCGGCAGGGTCATGGCCTGGAGCATTTCGATACGCCGGTACAGCGGATGCTGGAAATCCCGCACCCGGGAGTCGGCCACCAACGCCCCGCGGCCACGGCTGAGGAATTGATCGAGCAGCGGCAGGTTGGCCCGGTCGTAGAGCACGTCGGCGACCAGGATCAGGTCGAAGCGATCAGCCTCGGCGAAAAAATCCGTCGAATAACCCAGCGCCACGCCGTTGAGCGCGGCATTGGCCTGGCACGCGGCAATCGCCAATGGGTCCAGGTCGCAGGCCACCACTTCCAGGGCCCCGGCCTTGACCGCCGCGATCCCCGCCACGCCGGAGCCGGCGCCAAAATCCAACACCCGCTTGCCCTCTACCCACCGCGGCTGTTCGGCCAGGTAGCGGGCCATCGCCAGGCCGCTGGCCCAGCAGAAACTCCAATAGGGCGGTTCGTGGAGGATGCGCCGGGTTTCTTCCGGGCTGAAGGCGCGGTCCATGTTGTCGCCGTCGATCAGCCACAACTTCAAATCAGTGTCGGGTAGTGGACAAGCCACCAGGCGCGCGTCGCCCAGCAATTCACTCAACGCCCGTTGCAAGTCTTGCGGTGCACTCATGGGGCTTTGACGAATTGCAGGGTGCCCAACGCCTGGGTGGTCGGTTGACTGATGCGTTGCTCCGGCAAGTGCAGGATCAACTGGCCGGACTGGCTGGCGCGGCCACGCAGTTCCACGCGGGCGCCGACCGGGAAGGCTTGCGGGTTGAAGCGCAGGCGGAAGGGCAGGGCCTGATTGGTGCCGATCAGGCTGGAACTGGCGAGCAATTGCTGAGGACGGTCTTTCTCGTCGATCACCAGCAACGCCAATTCGACCTCGGCACCGGCCGGCACGCCTTGCAAGGTGCCGCTCAACTCACGTTGATGCGCCGGCAGCGGCCCCAGCTCGGTGGCTTGCCGGGCCTTTTCCTGGGCCTGTTTCGGCGCGGGGGCCGGAGCGGGAACGGCGGGCTTTGGGGCATCGCTGCTGCACGCCATCAGCAGGCTGAAAAAACTGAGCAAAACGAGCGATCGTAGCGGCATGTGTGGCTCCAGCAAGGTGAATTCCATGGATCTGACGGTAAGCCCGTCTGTATACCGTAAACCCTATGGCTTGTCTTGCCAGTGGGATGCGCTACCATGGCCCTCCCTTTTTTTGTTGCCTGCCACCATGCACTGTCCCTTCTGCGGTGCCAACGACACCAAGGTCATCGACTCGCGACTGGTCGCCGAGGGCGAACAAGTCCGCCGCCGCCGCGAATGCCTGGCTTGCGGCGAACGTTTCACGACGTTCGAGACCGCTGAACTGGTGTTGCCGCGCCTGATCAAAACCGACGGCAGCCGCCAGCCGTTCGACGAAGAAAAACTGCGCGCCGGCATGCAGCGCGCCCTGGAAAAACGTCCGGTGAGCGTCGAGCGCCTGGAAGCGGCGCTGGTGCACATCAAGCACAAGCTGCGGGCCACCGGCGAGCGCGAGGTCAAGTCCCTGGTGGTCGGAGAGCTGGTGATGGCCGAGCTGCAGAAGCTCGACGAAGTCGCCTACATCCGT
Source organism: Pseudomonas sp. SWRI179 (assembly GCF_014268705.1). NCBI lineage: Bacteria > Pseudomonadati > Pseudomonadota > Gammaproteobacteria > Pseudomonadales > Pseudomonadaceae > Pseudomonas > Pseudomonas sp. SWRI179. The sequence goes on from NZ_JABWRA010000018.1 coordinate 72,160, forward strand.
TTCGCCTCGGTATACCGACGCTTCCAGGACCTGAACGAGTTCCGCGAAGAAATCGACCGCCTGGCCCGCGAACCGGTGAAACAATGACCGCCTCGGCGCAGCAGGCCGTCCTCGACGCCCATTACATGGCCCGTGCCCTGGAGTTGGCGCGGCGCGGTCACTACACCACCCACCCCAATCCCCGGGTCGGTTGCGTGATCGTGCGGGACGGGCAGGTGGTCGGCGAAGGCTGGCACATCCGCACCGGCGAGCCCCATGCCGAAGTCCATGCCCTGCGTGCCGCCGGCAATAATGCCAGGGGCGCCACGGTCTACGTGACCCTCGAACCGTGCAGCCATCACGGGCGTACGCCGCCGTGTGCCGATGCGTTGGTCAATGCCGGCGTGGCGCGGGTGGTGGCAGCGATGCAAGACCCCAACCCGGAAGTCGCCGGTCGCGGCCTGCAGCGCCTGGCCCAGGCCGGCATCGCCACGCAAAGCGGCGTGCTGGAAGGCGAAGCGCGCACGCTCAACGAAGGTTTCCTCAAGCGCATGGAACAGGGCCTGCCGTTCGTGCGGGTCAAGCTGGCCATGAGCCTTGATGGCCGCACCGCCATGGAAAGCGGCGAAAGCCAGTGGATCACCGGCCCGGCCGCACGCTCGGCGGTGCAACGCCTGCGTGCCCAGGCCAGCGTGGTGCTGACCGGCGCCGACACGGTGTTGGCGGACAACGCCCGGTTGACCGTGCGCGCCGATGAACTGGGGCTCGATGCCGAGCAGACCGCGTTGGTCATGAGCCGCCCGCCGCTGCGGGTGCTGGTGGACGGGCGCCTGCGGGTGCCGCTGGATGCGGCGTTTTTCAAGGCCGGCCCGGCGCTGGTCGCTACCTGCATGGCGGTGGAAGAACAATACGCCAACGGTCCCGAATGCATGATCGTGGCCGGCGATGACGGCCAGGTCGATCTGCATCGCCTGCTGGTGGAGCTGGCGGGCCGTGGCGTCAATGAGGTGCTGGTGGAGGCCGGTCCGCGCCTGGCGGGGGCTTTCGCCCGGCAGGGGTTGGTGGATGAGTTCCAGATTTTCATCGCTGGCAAATTCCTCGGCTCTTCGGCGCGGCCACTGCTGGACTGGCCGCTGGCGCAGATGAAAGACGCCCCGGTGCTGAAAATCACCGAAATCCGCGCCGTGGGCGATGACTGGCGAGTCATCGCCGTTCCCGTTCCACCGGCCAGCGTATAATTCCCGGCTTTCGCTCAAGCGGCGGCCCGTTCTCGAGGAGGACTCCATGTTCACTGGCATCATCGAATCCATCGGCAGCATCCGTGCACTCACCCCCAAGGGCGGCGATGTGCGGGTCCATGTCGAAACCGGCAAGCTCGACCTGAGCGACGTCAAGCTGGGCGACAGCATCGCGGTAAACGGCGTGTGCCTGACCGCCGTCGAATTGCCGGGCAACGGTTTCCTGGCGGACGTCAGCCGCGAAACCCTCGACTGCACGGCCATGAACGACCTCAAGAGCGGCAGCCCGGTCAACCTGGAAAAAGCCCTGACCCCCACCACTCGCCTGGGTGGGCACCTGGTCAGCGGCCACGTGGACGGCGTCGGCGAAGTGGTCTCGCGCACGGATAACGCCCGGGCCGTGGAGTTTCGCATCCGCGCCCCGAAGGAACTGGCCAAGTACATCGCCCATAAAGGCTCGATCACCGTCGACGGCACCAGCCTGACGGTCAACGCGGTGGACGGCGCCGAATTCCTACTGACGATCATTCCCCACACGTTGAGCGAAACCATCATGGCTTCGTACCGGCCAGGTCGCCGGGTCAACCTGGAAGTCGACTTGCTGGCCCGTTACCTCGAGCGCCTGCTGCTGGGCGACAAGGCCGCAACGCCTGCAGCCGGTAACATCACTGAAAGTTTTCTGGCCGCCAACGGCTACCTCAAATCCTGACCCAAGGGGGTGCCGCGTGGCGCTCAATAGCATCGAAGAACTGGTTGAAGACATCCGCCAAGGCAAGATGGTCATCCTCATGGATGACGAAGACCGTGAGAACGAAGGCGACCTGATCATGGCCGCCGAATGCTGCAAGGCCGAACACATCAACTTCATGGCCAAGCACGCCCGTGGGCTGATCTGCATGCCGATGACCCGCGAGCGCTGCGAGCTGTTGAAGCTGCCGCTGATGGCGCCGCGCAACGGCTCGGGCTTCGGCACCAAGTTCACCGTGTCCATCGAGGCCGCCGAGGGCGTAACCACCGGGATCTCCGCCGCTGACCGCGCGCGCACCGTACAGGCCGCTGCCGCCCGGGACGCCAAGGCCGAAGACATCGTCAGCCCCGGCCATATCTTCCCGCTGATGGCCCAGGCCGGCGGCACCCTGGCCCGCGCCGGCCACACCGAAGCGGCGTGCGACCTGGCGCGCATGGCCGGTTTCGAACCCAGCGGCGTGATCTGCGAAGTGATGAACGACGACGGCACCATGTCCCGTCGCGCGGAACTGGAAACCTTCGCCGCCGAACACAACATCAAGATCGGCACCATCGCCGACCTGATCCACTACCGGATGATCCACGAACGTACCGTTCAGCGGATTGCCGAGCAGCCGCTGGACAGCGAACTGGGCCAGTTCAACCTGGTGACCTACCGCGACTCGGTGGAAGGTGACGTGCACATGGCGCTGACCCTGGGCACCGTATGCGCCGAAGAACCGACCCTGGTGCGTGTGCACAACATGGACCCGCTGCGCGACCTGCTGATGGTCAAGCAACCCGGCCGCTGGAGCCTGCGGGCCGCCATGGCCGCGGTGGCCGAGGCCGGCAGCGGCGTGGTGTTGTTGCTCGGTCACCCGCTCGATGGTGACGTGCTGCTGGCGCACATCCGCGAAACCGCCGACCAGGCGGCGCCAAAAAAACCGACCACCTACAGCATCGTCGGTGCCGGTTCGCAGATCCTTCGGGACCTGGGCGTGCGTAAAATGCGCCTGATGAGCGCACCGATGAAATTTAATGCGATATCCGGTTTCGATCTGGAAGTTGTAGAATACGTGCCCTCTGAATAATGGCCTGGGGATTGCGGCATTATCGTTAAGGCTTGTCAGATCCATCTGTGGCGAGGGAGCTTGCTCCCGCTTGGGTGCGCAGCGCCCACCAAAAAGGGCCGCTACGCAGCCCAGCGGGAGCAAGCTCCCTCGCCACAGAAGATGTGCAAGTGAACGAGAAGGCGAAATCCACGGCCCTGTATTCGTGGCTAATATCACTGAGGAGCGCGTATAGAACGCGCTCTGGCTCTTTAAGAGATCTGACGAATGACCCTGAAGACCATCGAAGGTACCTTCATCGCCCCCAAAGGCCGCTACGCTCTGGTAGTGGGCCGTTTCAACAGTTTCGTGGTCGAGAGCCTGGTGGGCGGTGCGGTCGATGCCCTGGTTCGCCATGGCGTGAGCGAAAGCGACATCACTATCATCCGCGCCCCTGGCGCCTTCGAAATTCCGCTGGTTGCGCAGAAAGTCGCTCAAAAGGGCGAATATGCGGCGATCATCGCCTTGGGCGCGGTCATTCGTGGCGGTACTCCGCACTTCGAATACGTGGCTGGCGAATGCACCAAGGGCCTTGCCCAGGTGTCCATGGAGTTCGGCGTGCCGGTCGCTTTCGGCGTGCTGACCGTTGATTCCATCGAGCAAGCCATCGAACGTTCCGGCACCAAGGCCGGTAACAAAGGTGCCGAAGCTGCCCTGTCCGCCCTGGAAATGGTCAGTCTGCTGGCGCAGTTGGAGGCCAAGTGATTAGCGACGAAAGCGATCGTTTCAACCCGCGCGATCCAAAGCCTGCGGATGCCGGCAAGCCGTCGAAAAGCGTCAAGCGCCGTGAAGCCCGTCAGCTCGCGACGCAAGCGCTGTACCAATGGCACATGGCCAAGCAATCGCTGAACGAGATCGAGGCGCAATTTCGGGTCGATAACGATTTCAGTGATGTCGACGGTGCTTATTTCCGCGAGATCCTGCATGGCGTGCCGGCTCACAAGACCGAGATCGACATCGCCCTGGCACCTTGCCTGGACCTGACGATCGACGAGCTGGACCCGGTTGAGTTGGCGGTGTTGCGCCTGTCCACCTGGGAACTGATGCAGCGCGTCGACGTGCCGTACCGCGTGGTGATCAACGAAGGGATCGAGCTGGCGAAAGTCTTCGGTTCCACCGATGGTCATAAGTTCGTCAACGGTGTGCTCGACAAGCTCGCCCCACGCCTGCGTGAAGCTGAAGTGAAGGCGTTCAAGCGCTGATTGGTGCTTGCAGCGGTGTCCTGTCTCGCCCATGCGTTCGTTTTTTGTCGAGTGACTGTTGGTGCCAGACAAGGCGCCGCGACGAGTCATAGCCCGCTATGGCGAGGAGCGGCAACGCAGTATGGCGCCAACGGGCGCCGACAAAAAAGAACAGCATGGGTGAGACAGGACGCTTAATGGGTGAGTTCGAGCTGATCCGTAACTACTTCGCCGCCGCGCCTTGTGCGCAGGGCGGCGAGGGCGTTGCGCTGGGGATCGGCGACGACTGCGCCCTGCTGGCCGTTCCTCCCGGGGAACAGCTGGCGGTGTCCACCGACACGCTCGTGGCCGGCGTACACTTTCCAGACCCTTGCGATCCGTTCCTGCTCGGCCAGCGCTCGCTGGCCGTGGCGGTCAGCGACCTGGCCGCCATGGGCGCCAAGCCCTTCGCCTTTACCCTTGCCTTGACCTTGCCGACGGTGACCACCGATTGGCTGCAAGCCTATGCCCGCGGTTTGAACCTGATGGCCCAGGCCTGTGGCGTGGCGCTGGTGGGAGGCGACACCACGCGCGGGCCGCTGAGCCTGACCATGACAGTGTTCGGCCATGTGCCTGGCAGCCAGGCCTTGACCCGCGGCGGCGCGCAGCCCGGCGACCTGCTGTGCGTCGGCGGCGAGTTGGGCAATGCCGCCGGCGCATTGCCGTTGGTGCTCGGCCAGCGTCACGCCGAGCCCGCCATCGCCGAGCCGCTGCTGGCTCATTATTGGTCACCGCGACCACAGATCGCCTTGGGCCTGGCGTTGCGGGGCAAGGCCAGCGCGGCGATGGATATTTCCGATGGCTTGCTGGCCGATTGCGGGCATATCGCCCTCGCATCCGGGGTGGCCTTGCAGGTGGAACGGGACCGACTGCCGCTGTCCAACGCTCTGCTAGCGTTTTTTGGCCGGGCGGATGCTGAGCAGGCCGCCCTGAGCGGCGGTGACGATTACGTGCTGTTGTTCGCCGTGCCACCGAGCCGATGGCCGGCGTTGCAGGCCGAAGGCGGGCCGATCCATGTGATCGGCAGCGTACTGGCCGGGCAGGGCGTCACGCTGGTCGACGACGTCGGACACGACATCACCCCGCAAACACGGGGCTATCAACATTTTCGGGAGACACCGTGACAGATCATCCCAACCAGGTCCCGGCAGAGTTCGTTCCGCCTTCGGTCTGGCGCAATCCCTGGCATTTCCTGGCGTTTGGCTTCGGTTCGGGCACTTTACCTAAAGCGCCGGGCACCTGGGGCTCGCTGGTTGCGCTACCCTTCATACCGTTGTGGCAGATGTTGCCGGACTGGGGCTACTGGTTGATGCTGGGCATCACCATGCTGTTTGGCTTCTGGCTGTGTGGCAAAGTGGCGGACGACCTGCGGGTGCACGACCATGAAGGGATCGTCTGGGACGAAATGGTCGGCATGTGGATCACCTTGTGGCTGGTACCGGAAGGCTGGTACTGGTTGCTGACGGGATTTCTGGTGTTCCGTTTCTTCGATATCCTCAAGCCGTGGCCGATCCGCTGGATCGACCGACATGTGCACGGAGGTGTCGGGATCATGCTCGACGATGTACTGGCCGGGGTGTTCGCTTGGCTGGCAATGCAAGGATTGGTGTGGTGTTTCACCTGAAGGAGCCAGGCATGGGCGTAAGCCGCGCACTACTGCTGTTGCTGTGTTTGGGAGCCTGTGTGGGAGCGGGGGCGGCCCAGTCGGCGCCATTGCCCGACAAGATCCGTGCGGCCAGCGAGGAATGGGCCGATTACACCCAGGCCGATGGCCAGGGCATGGGTTGGGACATCTTGCGCGCGGTGTTCGAGCCCGAAGGCGTCAAGCTGGAGATCCGCAGCGTGCCTTACACCCGCTCGATCGGGTTGGTGCAGCGCGGCGAGGTCGAGGTGCAGGTCGGCGCCTATCGGGATGAGTCCGAAGGTGTGCTGTACCCGAAGTGGCACTATGACGTCGATCACATCTATGCCCTGGGGCTCGCCTCCAAGCCGTCCCCCACGCTGGCGACGGTAGGCAATTACCGGCTGGTGTGGATGCGAGGGTACGAATACAACAACTACCTGCCCAATATCCGACGCTTCAATGAAATCCACCGCGCCGTGGGCATCTTGCCGATGCTGGTCCATGATCGTGCCGATTTTTATATCGATGCGTTGATGGAAATCCAGGATGTGCTCGCCAAGGCCGAGAACCCGAAGCAGTTCAAACTCTCGCCGTTGATCAATTTGCCGCTGTATCTGGGCTTTGCCAACAATGCCAAGGGGAAGGCACTGAGCGAACTGTTCGATCGGCGGATGGAAGTGCTGGTGAAAACCGGCCAGTTGAAACCGATTTTCGAACGCTGGAAGCAACCCTATCCTTTTGACGAGCACGGCCAGCCACCGAAGCCTTGATCAAACTTTTCGATAGTGATGGCCGATAATTCAGCCTAAGCGTCTGCCGGATCGTGCTGTTACAATGCCCGCCTCTGCGAATCTCCAGTACTAGATCAGGAGCACACCGGTGCCTGTCGTTTTTGTTGCCGCTTCCAAGCTGCCAACGCCCTTTGCGCAATTCACCATGCATGGTTTTCTCGATGAAGCCACCGGCCGCGAGCACGTTGTGTTGAGCCTGGGTGATTTCGCCGACGGTTCTCCGGTGTTGGGCCGCTTGCATTCCGAATGCCTGACGGGCGATGCATTGTTCAGCCAGCGCTGCGATTGCGGTTCGCAACTCGAGGCCGCGCTGCAGGCCATCGCCCGCGAAGGCCGTGGCGTGTTGCTGTACCTGCGCCAGGAAGGCCGTGGCATTGGCCTGTTGAACAAGATCCGCGCCTATGAGCTGCAAGACGGCGGCGCCGATACCGTGGAAGCCAACGAACGCCTGGGCTTTGCCGCCGACCTGCGTGACTACAGCATTTGCCTGCCGATGCTGGAGCACCTGGGCGTGAAGTCGCTGCGCTTGATGACCAACAACCCGCGCAAGGTCAAGGCGTTGACCGACATGGGCATCGTGGTGGCCGAGCGTGTGCCGCTGCACACCGGTCACAACCCCCACAACAAACTCTACCTGGCGACCAAGGCCAGCAAGCTCGACCACATGATGGGCAACGAGCACCAGGGCGAGGTTGATCGGGCGTGACGCGCGGTCAGGTTCGGCGGCGGCTGTCGGTCAGTTGGTGGCAATACCTGGCCCTGGCCTTGCTGCCCTTGTTTGTGATCAACGCGGTATTCGGCCAGGGCGAAGCGATTCTGCCGGTGCTGGCGATGCCGCTGTTCATTGCCGGCGTGGCGTCGATGTTTGTCAGCCTGCGCTTCTTCGGGCCGTATAAACAGGCCTTGATCGCCACCCAGAAAGCCCTCGACACGCCCGAAGAACCCCAGGCCTGGATTGATTTGGCGGCCCGTCGCCGCGCTGCTTTCCTGGTGGCCGGGTTGCCGGCCTGGATTGGCGCCCTGGCGGTGTTCGTTGGGCTGGAAGCGGTGCCGTTGATGCTGCTGGCCTTGTCGACCGCCGTGTTGTTCTACTTGTACCGCATCCCGCGTCAACTCGGCTGATGAGCCGCTGGCTGGCGGTCTTGCTGCTGGCCGTCAGCGCCTCGACGATGGCGGCCTCGCGGGTCGTCAGTCTCGCGCCGTCGCTGTCGGAAATCGTTGTTGAGCTGGATTCCGCCGACCTGTTGGTGGGCGTGCTGGATGGCGGTGATCGTCCGCCGATGCTCAAGGCAGTGCCCTCGGTGGGCCGTTACGGGCAACTGGAGATGGAGCGCTTGCTCAGCCTCAAGCCCGATCTTCTCCTGCTCTGGCCCGGCAGTGTCGGCCCGGCCCAGCGCGAGCAGCTTAAAACGCTGGGCATTCCCATCTACATCGCCGAGCCTCGCAGCCTCGACCAACTCATCACGCAAATCGAAACCATTGCCTTGCAACTCGGTCGTCCGGAGCGCGGCGTGCAGCGGGCGGCGCAGTTGCGCGTGCGTCTTGAGGGGTTACGCCAGCGCTATCGTCGGGACCCGCCGTTGCCGGTGTTCTACCAAGTCTGGGACCGGCCGCTATACACCGTCGGTGGCGGGCAGATCATCAGTGATGCGCTGGCGGTGTGCGGGGCGCGTAACGTTTTCGCCGACCTGAGCGTGCCGGCTCCGCAGGTGAGTGTGGAAGCGGTGCTGCAGCGCAATCCGCAGGTCATCCTCGCCACCGAACAGGCGCAGCTCGATGCCTGGAAAACCTGGCCGGTGGCGCAGGGGCGATTGCTGCTGGTCAATGACAAGGGGCTGGAGCGGCCCAGTGGGCAGATGATCGAGGCGACGGCGCGGTTGTGTGAGTTGATTGCGCCAGACAGGTAGACCGCGGTGCGCCCTTCGCGAGCAAGCCCGCTCCCACAGGGGTATGCATTTCAACTGTGGGAGCGGGCTTGCTCGCGAAGAGGTCCGCTCAAACGCTACAAATCGTGGATCAGAGAGAGGGGGTCCAAGTCACCCCAAACAACCAACTCCGACCTTCCTCCCGATACCCATATTGCCCACCTTCATGGCTATACAGCGCTCGGCTGTAACCCTTGTCCAACAGGTTATCCACCTTCATCTCCAGCTTAACCTCCCGGGTCAGCGCCCAACTGCCGCGCAACCCGAGCAGGGCATAGCCACCCAGGGCGTTGCGGTTGTCTTCGTCGTCGTAGCTGCCGCTTACCGCTTGCCAAGTGGCACCCAGGCCCAACCGATCGAATTGCCGATCCAGGTCCAGGCTCAACGTCCGTCGGGCGCGGCGGGCGAGGGTGTGGCCGCTGTCGCGGTCCCGTGGGTCGATGATGGCCAGGGCCAGGTTGCCCTGCCAGCCGAACAGATCCTGCAGGTAGGCCATTTCAAAACCGTTGATCCGCGCCGAGGCGACATTCTGCGGGCGGGAGTCACGGCCAAAGATGATCGCGTCCTCCAGGTCGGTGCGGTACAGCGAGGTTTCCAGGCGGGCGCTGTCGCTCAGTTGGCTGCGCCATTGCAGTTCGTAGTTCTTGGCTGTCTCGGGTTTTAAATCCGGGTTGCTGTAGTCCGGGTAGTACAGGTCGTTGAAGGTCGGCGCGCGGAAGCTTTCGCTGTAGGTCAGCAGCACGTTGTTGTCCGGGTTGACCGGCAGGGTCAGGGTGCCGCTCCAACTGTTCTGTCCACCAAATTGCTGGTTCTGGTCGCGGCGCAGGCCCAGCTCTGTCGAAAAAGTTTCGGCCTGGAAGCGGTGCTGGATAAACGCTGCGCGGTTCCAACGGCTGTCTTCGTCGAACGGCGTGCTGCTGTTGACCCGGTCCTGATACCCGTCACCGCCGACGATCAGGCTGTTGCGCGCGTTCAGGGTCACGTCGTTCTGCCAGGTCACGGAATCGCGGTAGGTGTTAAATACTTCGCGGGTGTCGCTGAGCTTGTCGAAGGTTTTTTCGCGGTTTTCGCTGTGGCCCAGTTCCAGGCGCGACTTCCAGCTGTCGTTGATTCGGCCGTCCATATAGGTGCTGAAGCTGCTCACCGCAAACTCGCTATAGGGTTGCTGGGGCAGGGATTCGAAGGTGGCCGGGTCGAAGCGGCCGAACGGGTTGTCGTATTCGCTCTTGCCGCGGTTATCCAGCAGGTTCAGGCCGACTTCCAAATGCTCGCTGGCGGCATGGCTCAGGCTCAGGCTGAAGGACTGGTTGCGATTGGCGTCGTTGTCGCGGTCGCTGGCGTAGGACTCGTGGGTCCGATTGCTTCCGGCGCTGTCGTCGAGGCTGGCGCCGAGGTTGAAGCGGGTCTGCTCGTCGCCGCCGGACAGGCCTACACTGCGCTCCCAGGTCTGGTGGCTGCCGACACCCACATGCAAGCGTGGTTGCAGGCCTTGCTCGCTGCCGCGCCGGGTGAAAATCTGGATTACCCCGCCCACCGCATCGGCACCGTAGATCACCGAGCGCGAACCGCGCAGCACTTCCACGCGCTCGATCTGGTTGATGTTCAGGCGTTGCAGGTTGCTGTCGCCGGAGGTGGCGTTGCCGATGCGCTGGCCGTCCACCAATACCAGGCTCTGGGCTGATTTGGTGCCGCGAATGTAAATCCCCGGCAGGCTGCCGCGCCCACCCAGCGGCGCCACTTGCACGCCGGGCACGCGGCTGAGCAGGTCGGTGACGCTGGCCGGTTGCAGGCGGTCGATGTCGTCGCGGGTGAAGATCGTATTGGCGGCGCTGCTGTCGTTGCGGGCCTCGACCTGGCGGTTGGCGCTGATGACGATGTCGGGCAGCTTCAGGGCCTGGTCGCGTTCGAAGGTGACGGCGAGCAGGTTGGGGGTGGGGAGCAGGGCGAGGGCTAGGGTGAGGCGGCGTTTCATGGGTGTTCCGTGATTTCTTGGTCCACACAAAACCAGTGTGGGAGCGGGCTTGCTCGCGAATGCGGTGCATCAGTCAATATCGATGTCGACTGATACACCGCATTCGCGAGCAAGCCCGCTCCCACAAGGGTTCTGCGTTGTTTGAAAAATTACAAGCCTAACAACTGCAACCGTTGACGCACCGCGGCTTCGATTCCCACCTCGTCCAAACCGCATTCGGCCAGCATCTGCGCCGGCTTGGCGTGTTCGACGTAGGCATCGGGCAGGCCCAGGTGCAGCACCGACTTGAGGATGTTTTCCCGCGCCAGGAACTCGCTGACCGCTGCGCCGGCACCGCCCATGATGGCGTTCTCCTCGACGGTCACCAGCAGTTCATGGCTGCCGGCCATCTCGCGCACCAGGGTTTCGTCCAGAGGTTTGACGAAACGCATGTCCACCACAGTGGCATCGAGTTTTTCGGCGACTTTCAGGGCCTCGGCCAGTTGCACGCCGAACACCAGCAGGGCGGTTTGCTTGCCCTGGCGGCGAATCACGCCCTTGCCGATCTCGATGGGCTCGAGGTCGGCCTCGATCGTTGCGTTCGGACCGGTGCCACGCGGGTAGCGCACCGCCGCCGGGCCATTGAACAGGTGGCCGGTAGTGAGCATCTTGCGCAGCTCGTTTTCATCGCTCGGGGTCATCACCAGCATGCCGGGGATGCAGCGCAGGAACGACAGGTCGAAGCTGCCAGCATGAGTCGGGCCGTCTTCGCCCACCAGGCCGGCGCGGTCGATGGCGAACAACACATCGAGGTTCTGCACCGCCACGTCATGGATCAATTGGTCGTAGGCCCGCTGCAGGAACGTCGAGTAGATCGCCACCACCGGCTTGGCGCCTTCACAGGCCATGCCGGCGGCGAGGGTCACGGCGTGCTGCTCGGCAATCGCCACGTCGAAATAGCGCTGCGGGTAGCGTTCGCTGAAGGCCACCAGGTCCGAGCCTTCCTTCATCGCCGGGGTGATGCCCACCAGGCGCGGGTCGGCGGCGGCCATGTCGCACAGCCATTGGCCAAAGACGCCGGAGTATTTCGGTCCGCCGGCTTTTTTCGGCGCGGCCGCCGGGGCGTCCAGGGGTTCGAGCTTGGTGATGGCGTGGTAGCCGATCGGGTCGACTTCCGCCGGGGCGAAGCCTTTGCCTTTCTTGGTGACCACGTGCAGGAACTGCGGGCCCTTGAGGTCACGCATGTTGCGCAGGGTGGCGATCAGGGTAGGCAGGTCATGGCCATCGATGGGGCCGATGTAGTTCCAGCCCAGTTCTTCGAACAGCGTGCCGGGGACCAGCATGCCCTTGGCATATTCTTCGGTGCGGCGGGCGATTTCCCAGGCGCCGGGCAGGCGCGACAAGACCTTCTTGCTGCCTTCGCGCATGCTTGCGTAGGTGCGGCTGGAGAGGATCTTCGCCAGGTAGTTGGACAAACCGCCAACGTTGCGCGAGATCGACATGTCGTTGTCGTTGAGGATCACCAGCATGTTGGCGTCGACTTCCGGCGCGTGGTTCAGCGCTTCGAAGGCCATGCCCGCGGTCAGTGCGCCGTCGCCGATCACGGCAATCGCCTTGCGCTCGCTGTTTTGCAGGCGGGCGGCAATCGCCATGCCCAGGGCGGCGCTGATGGACGTACTGGAGTGGCCGACGCCAAAGGTGTCGTATTCGCTCTCGGAGCGACGCGGGAAGGCGGCGATGCCATCCTTCTGGCGCAGCGTGCCCATGCGCTCGCGACGATCGGTGAGGATCTTGTGCGGGTAGGCCTGGTGTCCGACGTCCCACACCAGCCGGTCGTCCGGGGTGTCGAACACGTAATGCAGCGCGATCGTCAGCTCGATGACGCCCAGGCCTGCACCGAAGTGCCCACCGGTCTGGCCGACCGTATAGAGCAATTCCAGGCGCAACTCATCGGCCAGGGTTTCCAGCTCGGCTTCACCCAGGCGACGCAGGCCGTCCGGCGTGTTGGCGCGGTCCAGCAGGGGCGTGGTCGGGCGCTTGCGGGGGATCTCTTGAAACGTCGTGGGCATCAGGCGAATCGTTATAGGTATAGAAAGAGGCGGCAGTTTACCTTATGCATCGCAAGCTGCCCACGCGTAGGCCGGAACTTGGCCGATACGCAATCTTTAGGGTTGACCTTGTATCAGCTGCGTCGTTCGACGATATAACGCGCCAAGTCGCGCAACGGCTCTGCCGCCGCGTCAAAGGGTCGCAGCGCGGCCAGGGCCTGGTCGCGCAACTCCAGGGCATAGGCCTTGGCCGCGTCGAGGCCGAGCAGGGCCGGGTAGGTCGGCTTGTCGCGCGCGATGTCTGCGCCCTGGCGTTTGCCCAGGGTCTGGGTATCGCTTTCGACGTCAAGGATGTCGTCCTGCACCTGGAACGCCAGGCCGATGGCCCGGGCGTAGGTCTGCAAGGCTTGCAGTTGTGCGGGGGTGGCCCGACCGCTGGCCAGGGCGCCGAGTTTGACGCTGGCTTCGATCAAGGCACCGGTCTTGTGCCGGTGCATGTATTCCAGCGCGCCCTGGTCCAGCTTCAGGCCCACCGAGCCCAGGTCGATGGCCTGGCCGCCGACCATTCCGGCAGGGCCTGCCGCCAACGCCAGGGCGCTGACCATGTCCAGGCGAACCTGCGCCGGGCAATCGCTCAGGGCCGGGTCCAGCAGTGCGCTGAAGGCCAGGCTCTGCAAGCCGTCGCCAGCCAGGATCGCGCAGGCTTCGTCGAATTGCTTGTGAGTGGTCGGCTGGCCGCGGCGCAGGTCGTCATCGTCCATGGCCGGCAGATCGTCGTGCACCAGCGAATAGGCATGGATCAGTTCCACCGCGCAGGCGGCGCCGTTGGCCTGTTCGGCCCGGCCGCCCAAGGCTTCGCACGCGGCATAGGCCAGCAGCGGCCGTACACGTTTGCCGCCGTTCATCACGCTGTAGCGCATGGCTTCGTACAGGCGCGCCAGTTCCGGGCTCGGGGCGCTGAACAAGGTATCCAGTGCAGCATTGACCCGGGCCTGGCTGCTGGCCTGATAGGCGCCGATCATTCAGGTTGTTCCGCGTCGAAAGGCTCTTCGGTCAGTTCACCGTCGCGTTCGAGCAGCAATTGCACCTTCTGCTCGGCCTGGGCCAGCGCCGCCTGGCAGTCGCGAGTCAAGCCGATACCCTGCTCGAAGGCGGTCAGCGAGTCTTCCAGCGACAATTCGCCGTTCTCCAGGCGTTCGACCAGCGTTTGCAGGTCGGCCAGGGATTGTTCGAAATCCAGTGCAGCTTTTTTGCGGGCCATGGCGGCTATTCCGGTTGACTGTTAAACCGGCGCGACACTAGCAGACATGGGGTGTTCGGGCAAATCAGGGCGGGGTAACGCGGGCTGTGATCCAGTGCTTTTGTGGCGAGGGAGCTTGCTCCCGCTCGAGCGCGCAGCGGTCGCAAACTGGATCGACCCGGCGGGTTTGGGGCTGCTGCGCAGCCCAGCGGGAGCAAGCTCCCTCGCCACAATCGGTATTCAGTTGTCTGGATAGTTGATTCTGTACCGGGTGCTGCGTCCGCCACCGGGCATCCGCTCCAGGCAGCCTTTTTCCAGCAGTTCCGCCAGGTGTCGCGTGGCCGTCGCCTTTGAGACCTTGGCCACGGCTTGATATTGAGCGGCGCTGATCCCCTGCCCGAAGCCTTTTTCGCCGCCATCGAGCAACCGGTTCAGCACTTTGGTCTGTTCAGGGGTGAGAGCTGAGGCGCGATGGGCCTGCCAGAACCGTGTCTTGCCCAGCACGCTTTCGATTTGCGCCATCGCGGTGTGCAGGCTGCGCAACAGCGTTTGCAGAAACCAGGTCAGCCAGGCGGTGATATCCAGCGTGGCCTTCTGGCTGTTTTCAAGGATTCGGTAATAACCGGCGAGGTCATCCAGGATGCTTGCGGACATGGCGTAGAAGCGGATCGCCTGGGCCTCGCCCTGGGCCAATGCCAGGTCGGTCAGGGTGCGGGTCAGGCGGCCATTGCCATCGTCGAATGGGTGCAGGGTGACAAACCAGAAATGAGCGATGCCGGCTCGCAGCAACGGGTCGAGATCGACCTGATGACGGCTCGCCTCGAACCAGTCGACAAACCGCTGCAACTGCTCTTCAAGACCCTGGCGCGGGGGGGGCTCGAAGTGAACGGTAGGTCGGTCCAGCCTGCCCGAGACCACTTGCATCGGTTCATCGCCGCGTAGCGTGCCGACGCGGATCTGCCGATGAGCCAGATCGTTGGTTTGATCAGGAAACAGCCACTCGTGCCAATCCAGCAAGCGCTCGACAGTCAGCGGCTGGTTGAAATGCTGGGTTGCGTTCAGCAACAGATTCGCCAAGCCCTCGCTGCGTGGGCTGGCGGGATTGTCGTCGACGGGCTCCAGGCCCAGTCGGCGAGCCAGGGACGAGCGCACCGAACCCACATTCAATTGTTCTCCTTCGATGGCCGAGGAGGTCACGATGTTTTGCAGCAAGGCATCCAGTTCGTTCTGGGCGCTGAGCGAAGCCGTGACCGCGCCCGTCATGCCAAGCAATTGACCTTGGGCCTGCACGCACTCTCGCAGCAGCGGTGCCAATGCTTCAGCTTGCCAGTGGAAGTCGGGCCAATCGGGCTGTTGCCAGAGCCAATGAGGTGCCATGAGCCTGTCCAGAGATGAATGAGCCGAATAATAGCGCTATTCGGCTCATTTCGTGAGCCGAATAAACCCGCTATTCGGCTCACGCCTCTCCCAGTACGTGATTTCCCACACAGAATCGCGTGTTCCCCGATTGTGAAAAATCCGTCAAATGGCTACTCTTCGCGCCATCTACGGCCCCTTGTAACGGCAATGCCGTTCACTTAAGAAGAATGATGACCCTGTGGCGAGGGAGCTTGCTCCCGCTCGGCTGCGAAGCAGTCGTAAACCGGCGGGTGCGGTGTGTCTGATACGCCGCAATTGGCAGGTTTTGGGGCCGCTTCGCGGCCCAGCGGGAGCAAGCTCCCTCGCCACGGGTTTATCGATTGCCTTAAGTGAACAGCATTGCCTTGTAACGGGGCCCTCAGACGAAACCCGAATAATTACAAGCAGCGCCCTGGAAGGGCGCCGGGTTGCGTCGTGCATGGCAGGAGGCATACGTGCGTTTTCTTTCTTTATTGATCGTGTTGCTCGGTGCGCCGTTGGCGTGGGCCGCGCCTTCGGCTGAAATGTCGGAGCCGGTGGGCGGCTGGCGCTACAGCGGCTTGCTCGATCGTACGGAAAACCCTCAAGTCGCGTATCCCACGCCACCCATCGACCGCGGCATCCAGCGCAACCGCACGATGATCGAAGGGCAAATCAAGGCGATGGGCACGGCGCGCCAGCCCCACAGCCTGGCGGTCAACGGCAATCCACTGAATCTCTATACCGACGACGAAGGACGGTTCGCCCGGCCGTATGCGTTCGGCGCCGGCTCCAACAGCGTCGAGGTGCGCAGCTCCGAAGGCCAGTCCCTCAAGCGCGTGCAATTCTATGAAGCCAACAACCTGCGCACCCCGGCGCAGATCCGCGTGGTGCTGGGCTGGGACGACCCCAAGGCTGAGCTCGACCTGCATATCGTCACACCCGACGGCCAACATGCCTTCTTCGGTCGCCCGGCGCTGACCAACGGCGGCGGCCTCGACCCGGATGGCGTCGATGGCCCCGGCCCTGAGATGTTCACCATGACCGCGCCGATGCACGGCACCTACCTGGTCTACGTGAACTATTGGGGCAACTACGGCAGCGGCGGCTACAACTTCGATGAGACCAGCAACCAGAACGAGGTGATCACCTCGCAGATCAACCTGGTGCTCAACGAAAACACCGTCGATGAAAAACGCGAGACCTTTGTCGTGCCCCTGCGCGCCATTGGCGATCTGTTGCTGGTCAAGACTTTCAACTACTAAATCCGCTCCACGGATGAACAGGCCCTTGTGAATATGAGCGACAACACTGCTTCCCCGACCACGCCGACACCTGTCGCCAAACCTGTGCGCCGCTGGCCGGCGATACTGATCGGGCTGTGCCTGGTCGCCGGTGTGGCCGCCGGGCTGGGCTGGTTCATCAACAAGCCCAAGGCGCCGCCCATGGCGTTGGCATTGGAAAAACTCGGCCTGAGCCGTCCCGACGGCTTGCTCGAGACCCATTCCCTGAGCCAGTTGCCCAAGGACCTGTTGGCGGTGCCGTTCCTCAAGGCCACGCTCACCGAGGACTTCGTCTTCTATTACGAAGCCCATGCCGACCGCCTCGGGCTGATCGGCAGCCTGCGCCGGATCATCTACGAGCATGACCTCAAGCTGCAGGACAGCCTGATCGAAACGCTTTTCGACCAGCCGGCCGACGTCGCGTTGTGGCGCGGTGCGGACGGTCGCCTCAAGGATTTCCTGTTGGTGATGGATCGCGGCGGCCTGGCCAAGGTGCTGGAGCCGTTGGCAAAAGTCGCCTTGGATGACACCCAACTGAGCAAGCTCAGCGACCTCAAGGTCGGCGGTGACGACGTCGCGCTTTACCAGCTCAGCTACAACGCCAGCAAATCCCTGGCCTTCGCCTCCCACGGCGACAAACTGGTCGTGCTGTCCAACCCGACCAAGCTGTACGACCCGGCCAGCGGGTCGGCGGTGGAGCCGGGCAGCGTTTCGACGACCGCCCTGGCCGCCTTGCTCAACGGCGACAAACTGTTCCCTGAAGCCTTCGGCCTGCCGGCCAAGGCGCCGGAGGTCAAGCAACGCATCTCGGTCAGCGCCAGCGTGCTCGCCATGGGCTACCAGCGGTTCATCCCGAACTTCGCCGGCTTGCGCTTCGACATGGACGACAAGGGCTGGCACAGCTTCCTGGCCCTGGACGAGCAGGAAAACCAGCCGGACTTCGACTTCAAGCCAATCTGGCAAGCCATGCCCATGGGCGCCAGCGCTTGCGTGGCCTTGCCCCTGGCCGCCGAGCAGCAGAAACCATTGCTGGTGAAACTGGGCGCCGACGAAAAAGCCGCCCAGGCCATGGTCGATCATGTGACCGGTGCCGCCGGCCTGTGCTGGTACGCCGATTCGCGGCTGTACACGCCGCTATTGGTGGCGAGCCTGAATGACGACGACGGCAAGCTCGACGCCGACCTGGGCAACCTGTTCGGTTCGATGGTCGGCGCCTATGAAAACAACGTCGCCGAACACGCGTTCCCGGTAGTGGAAAAGCAAGCAGGTTCGACGCACCAATGGCAACGCCAGGTCAGCTCCAATTTCGGGCCTTATTCGGCCAAGGAAGCCGAGCAACCCGAAGCGATCACCGGCAAGGCGTTCCTGCGGGTCAGCCTGGCCCGTCATGGCTCGACCTTGCTGTTCTCCCTCGACGACAAGTTGGTGGACAAGGCCCTCGGCACCCTCGACAAGCGCTTCCCGCCCATGGCCGAGGTGGTGCCCCAAGACCTGCTGATGCCGGTCTACTTCGGCCCGGATTCCATGGCGCAACTGATGCAACGCGAAACCCTCGACAGCCTGCCCCAGGACATGGAGCCGGTGTTCTACAACGCCGCGCAAACCTACCTGATCCCGAAACTGCGCACCCTCGGCGGCTACGGCAAATACGCCCTGACCTTGCCCGCGGGCAGCGAGCCGGACGGCCATTGGCAGTGGCTGCCGCTGGAATGGAAAGCGCTGTGACCGCACTGATCCGCAACCCTGCGTTGACGCTGCTGCTGGCGCTGCTGCTCGGCGGGCCGGCGCGTGCCGTCGAGGCGCCGGCGTTGGACGTGCAGCAGTCCCAGGTCTTTCGCGCCTGGTTCGTGCGCATTGCCCAGGAACAGCTGACCAAAGGCCCGAGCCCGCGCTGGTACCAGCAGGATTGCGCCGGGCTGGTGCGTTTCGCCGCCAACGAAGCACTCAAGGTCCACGATGAAAAATGGCTGCGCAGCAATGGCCTGTCCAATCGCTACCTGCCCCCGGAACTGCCCCTCAGCGATGCGCAACGGCGCCTCGCCCAGCAGTGGCAGCAGGGCGGCGGCAAGGTCGGGCCCTACGTCAACGCCATCAAGCTGATCCAGTTCAACAGTCGCCTGGTGGGCCGCGATGTCGCCCAGGCCCGCCCCGGCGACCTGATGTTCTTCGATCAGGGCGATGACCAGCACTTGATGATCTGGATGGGCCGCTACATCGCCTATCACACCGGCACCACAACCCCTACCGACAACGGCATGCGCTCCGCAAGCCTGCAACAACTCATGAACTGGAAGGACACCCGATGGATACCCGACGCAGCCAACCCCAACTTCATCGGCGTCTATCGACTCAACTTTCTCTCCCAATGACCGGTGCCCGCATGCTGCGCTTGTGTTCAAAACTGCCCCTGCTGTTCGCCCTGTTGCTGGCACCCCTGGTTAATGCCGAAGACACGGTGGAGCCCAGCGGCTACACGCCGGTGTCCGGCGAAAGCTTTTTCCTGCTGGCCGACAGCAGTTTTGCCAGCGACGAACAGGCCATGGTTCGCCTCGAAGCGCCGGGCCGCGACTACCGTCGGTACCGCATGGAACCCTACGGCGGCGCCGACATCCGCGTCTATCGCATCGAAAAACCGCTGGAGTTCCTCAAGCGCCAGAAAAACCTGCACCGCGTGGTCAGCGACGGCCAGTTCAAGGGCGAAGGCCTGTCGAACACCCTCGCGTACCTGTGGGACAACTGGTACCGCAAGTCCCGTCGAGTGATGCAACGGGCGTTCTCCTACGAATCGCGCCAGCACGTCACCGAGCAAGTGCCGGAACTTAGGATCGGCGACGCCCTGGTCGCGCCGACCCCGTACGAGGCACCGGCGCAATTCGCCTTGATCCCGGGCTTGCCGGTGGTCAGCCAGTTCCGTTATCCGCTGTGGCAGGCCAAGCCAATCCAGCCGCCAGCCGGGGTCAACCTGGCCGGTTCGTCCAGTGAGTTCGTCAGCGTCGCCCCGGGCAACGTCTATGTGCCGCTGGGCCAGTTGAAGCCTGGCTTGTACCTGGTGGAAGCGCTGATCGGCAAGTATCGCGCGACCACCATGGTCTTCGTCTCCAACACCGTGGCCGTGAGCAAGATTGCCGGCGATGAATTGCTGGTCTGGACCGCACGCAAGCATGAAGGGCGTTCGGTGCCCAAGGTCAATGTGCTGTGGACCGACGGCCTGGGCGTGATGAGCAGCGGTGCCACCGATGAGGACGGCCTGCTGCGCCTCAAGCACGTCAGCCCGGAGCGTTCGTTCGTCATTGGTGAGGACGAGGAGGGCGGCGTATTCGTTTCGGAAAACTTCTACTACGACAGCGAAATCTACGACACCAAGCTGTATGCGTTCACCGACCGGCCGCTGTACCGGCCGGGGGATTGGGTGTCACTGAAAATCGTCGGTCGCGAGTTCAAGAACGCCCGTGACTCGGTGCAACCGACCGCCGCCGACGTCAATGTCAGCGTCCTCGACGCCACCGGCACCGCGCTGCAAACCCTGGCCCTGAAGCTCGACTCCAAGGCCGGTACCCAAGGCCGTTTCCAACTGCCGGAAAACGCCGTGGCCGGTGGTTATGAGCTGCGCTTCAGTTACAAGGACCAGCTCTACAGCAGCGCCTTCCGCGTCGCCGAATACATCAAGCCGCACTTCGAGATCGCCCTGAACCTGGCCAAGCAGGATTACCGCACCGGCGAGCCGGTCAAGGGCAACCTCGTGCTGCTGTACCCGGACGGCAAGCCGGTGGTGAATGCCACGGTGAGCCTGAGCCTGCGGGCCCAGCAACTGTCGATGGTCGATAACGAGCTGCAATACCTGGGGCAATTCCCGGTGGAACTGACCAGCAGCGAAGTGACCACCGATGCCAAGGGCAACGCGACCCTCGACCTGCCGGCCGCCGACAAGCCGAGCCGCTACACGCTCACCGTGTTCGCCAGCGATGGCGCGGCGTATCGGGTCAAGACCACCAAGGAAATCCTCATCGACCGTGGCGCGGCGAATTTCCGCCTGAGCGCTCCCCAGCGGTTCAGCGCCGCCGGCCAAAAGGTGTCGTTCAGCTACGCCAACGAAGGCGGCACCGAACAGGCCAAGGCTGTGACACCCGGCAGCTACGCCTGGGTGCGCCTGGAAGACCAGAGCACCGGCGAAGGCAAGCTGGCGGCCAAGGATAAGGGCTTCAGCCTGACCTTCGAGCGCCCCGGCACCTACAATCTGACGCTCAAGGATGACCACGGTCGGGTCATCGGTGCGGCCGCCCATGCGGTGACCGGTGAAGGCATCAAGGCCGTGCCGGGCACCGTCGAGATTGTCTTCGACAAGCCTGAATACAAGACCGGTGACGAAGCGCTGGCGCTGATCACCTTCCCCGAGCCGGTCAGCGATGCGTTGCTGTCGCTTGAGCGGGACAAGGTCGAGGCCACGGCGCTGCTGTCCAAGGGTGGCGACTGGCTGAAGATGGAAAAGCTCAGCGACACCCAATACCGCGCGCGCATTGCCGTGAAGGATAGCTTTGCGCCCAACCTGACCTTCTCGGTGCTGTACACCAAGGGCGGCCAGTACAGCTTCCAGAACGCCGGCATCAAGGTGATCACGCCGCAGATCGATGTGGCTGTCGTCACCGACAAAGCCACCTATCGTCCGGGCGACACGGTGACCGTGGACCTGAGCACCCAGTTCGCCGGCAAGGCGATCCCGGCGCACCTGACGGTCAGCGTGGTCGATGAGATGGTCTACGCCCTGCAACCGGAAGTGGCGCCGACCATCGACCAGTTCTTCTATCACCCGCGCCGCAACAACGTGCGCACCAGTGCCAGCCTGTCGTTCATCAGCTATGACGTGGCGCTGCCAGGCAGCCCCGGCGCGCCGGGCAAGGCCAACCGTAGCGAGCGTGGGGTCAAGGTGCTGGAGCGGCCACGGCGTGAAGACGTCGACACCGCCGCGTGGCAACCGGAGCTGGTCACCGACGCCAACGGCAAGGCCCGCTTCACCTTCAAGATGCCGGACTCGCTGACCCGCTGGCGC
Organism: Pseudomonas sp. SWRI179; assembly: GCF_014268705.1. Lineage (NCBI taxonomy): Bacteria > Pseudomonadati > Pseudomonadota > Gammaproteobacteria > Pseudomonadales > Pseudomonadaceae > Pseudomonas > Pseudomonas sp. SWRI179. The sequence continues at coordinate 93,715 of NZ_JABWRA010000018.1, forward strand.
ATCACGGCCAAGGCGATCGCTGACGACGGCCAAGTCGGCCAGAAGAAGCAGTTCATTGCGTCGGAAAAACCGCTGTACCTGAAGTGGAGCGGCCCGACCCGCTTCCGCACGGGCGACAAGCCGCAACTGGGCCTGTTCGCCTTCAGCCAATCGGAAAAACCCCTGAAGGCCGAGCTGCTGATCCGTTACGCCGGCGCTGAACAGCGCGTGGTGGCGGAGCTGAAAAACGGCATCAACTACGTGGCGCTGCCGGCCCTGGAATTGAGCAGCGGCGACTTGACCGTGCAGTTGCAATTGAACGGCGAAACCCAGGACGCCCTGGCCATGCACCTGAACGCCAGCGGCAACGGCTGGCAAGTGACCCAGAGCCAGCGCCTTGATGTGGCCAGCGGCGACACTCCGCTGACCTTGCCGACCGACGCCACAGATATTCGCCTGCGCCTGGATGACAGCCCGCCAGCGTTGTTCCGTTCGGCCCTGGATGACCTGCTGAGCTACCCCTACGGTGGCGTCGAGCAGACCGCCAGTCGCCTGTTGCCGTTGAGCATTGCCTATCCGACCCTGGCGTCGAATCCGCAGATCCGCGACCGCTTGCGCTTGATCATGCAGAACAGCCGCTTGCGCCTGGTGCAGATGGCCGGGCCGTCGGCGAGCTTCACCTGGTGGGGCCAGGACGGTGAGCCAGATGCCTTCCTTACCGCTTACGCCTATTACGCCGATTGGCACGCCAGCCAGGCCCTGGACCTGAGCCTGCCGCCGGAACACTGGCAGCGGGTGCTGGAGGTCTACGCCAAGGAGGCCGCGGATACACCGCTGCTGCAACGTGCGTTGATCCTGTCGTTCGCCAAGCAGATGCAACTGCCGGTGAATACCTTGCTCAGCGGCCTGATGGACGACCTGGCGAAGGCCAGCGAAGACAGCACCGAGAGCGTGCTGGACAGCGGCGAGGACAGCCTGGTCATGTACGCGCCGGACTCCGCCCTTGGCCTGGCCAGTGCCCGAGTGCTGGCCGCGTCCCTCGCCAAGCAGGCGAAGGTGCCGTTGCCCGCGGCCTTCAGCCGTCAGGCCGACGCCGCGCAACAGCAACTGGAGCTGAGCTCGCAGCCTTTCGTCGAGGCTTTGCTGCTGTCGCTGCAGAGCTTCGATCAAGCCCGCGCCACGGCACTGCTGGAGCGCGTGCTGCCGCAGCAGTCCACCCTGGAACGGGCGCTGGCCCTGACCTGGTTGCAGCGCAGCATCGAACAGGCCGCGCCGGCCGTGGCCCTGGCGCCGGGCGAAGGCTGGGTTGCCAAGCAAGGCGCGACCGGTGAAACCTACTGGCAGTGGCAGGGCGCGCAGCTTCCAACGATGCTGACCCTGAACGGTGCAGAGGAGCGTCCACTGCAAGCGGCATTGAGCTTCCAGAGCCAGCAAGCGCCGGTGGCACCGATGGCCGTGTCGATCACCCGGCGCCTGTCGCGCTTGGTGCCGGGCGACGAGGCCTTCACCTTCAAGCTCGAAGCCGTGGGCAACAAACCGTTGTCCAGCGACAGCCTCTACCTGGATGAAGTGATCATCAACAGCAAGGCTCCGACGCCACTGCGCTACGGCATGCTCGAAGTACCGTTGCCGCCGGGCGCCGATGTGGAACGCACCACCTGGGGCATCCAGTTGATGGGCAAGGCCGACAGCGAGCCGACATCCCTGGAAAAGGCGCGCTTCGAGCCGGGCCAGATGGCCTATGCGATACCGCTGGACGCCCTCAGTGGCGAGCTGCGCCTGCGGCACTTGGTGCGCTTCTCCCAGAAAGGCCAGTTCAGCTTGCCGCCGGTGCGCTTCACCCAAGTCTATGCACCACAGAATCAGGCTCGCGAACAGAAACCGGCGCTCGGTCAGGTGACGGTCAACTGACATGCGCAGGCCTTGGGGTTGGTGGTGGTTGTGCTTGATTCCTGCGCTGGCGACAGCGCAGGACGAGCCGTTGCGCCTGGCCTTCGACGGTCAATTGCTGCGGGTGAATCAAACCCAGGTGCTGGATCGCCAGCCATTGCCCGACACGTTGCAGGCACCGTTGGGCAGCCTGTGGAAGCTGTTTGTCTACGCCTGGCTGGTGGACACCAACGCTCGCGAACCGGTCTATGAGTGCCGCGGCGAGTCGAAGGAAGAAGTCTATTGCTGCAATCCCGGGCAGAGCATCGGTCGTGACCAGGCGCTGGTGAAGTCCTGTGGCTTGTATTTCGAGCCGCAGCGGCTCGGGCTATCGGCCTCGAATTGGCGCGATTACTGGCAGGCGCGCCAGGCCCCGGCCTGGTTGTTGGACCTGCCAACGCTGCAACCCCAGACGCAAGTACCGGTCGCGGGATTGCTCAAGGCCCTGGCCATGCTGCCGGCCCAGGACCAGGCCCGCCGGGTGCTGTTGGACGTGGTCCTCGGGGCGGCGGACGGGCGGCTGGTCGGTGAGTTGGGCAGCCGCCTGCGGGTCAAGACCTGGAGCTGGTTGGGTGACCAGGGGCCTTCCTCGCGGCAGGGCGGTTTTGCCGGTTGGCTGTCTGACGGTACGCCGGTGTGGGCCGGTGGCCGTGGCACCAGCCAGCAGGTCCTCAAGGTCTACGGCGAAGGTCTGGCGGCGGCGTTGCCGTCCCGCTGGCCGGCGGACACCGGGCGCTGCGTGGAAGTCGATCTGTTTGCCCGTTATCCGTTGCAACGGGTGATGGCCGGCGAGCGGCCGGCCACACCGGGTCAGCTGCGCGGTGACTACCGCGTCGAATTCACCAACGGCAACCAATTGGACATCCACAGCGATGGCGAGCTGTTCCTGCTGCCCGGCAAGCTGGTGGCGCGCCTGGACCGCGAGGAGTACGTCGCCCGGGTCTTGCAGCGCGAAGCCAAGGCAGAGCCCGCCGAAGCCGCCAAGGCCCTGGCGGTGGCGATTCGCACGTATCTGCTGCAAAACGCCCAACGCAACGGTGATTGCCTGAGCATCGACGACAGCAGCCATCGCCAGCGTGTCGCGCCACGCCCGGCGGCGCCTGGAACCCGGGCTATTGCCGCTTGGACCAGCGATCTGGTCTTGGCCGGCACCGATGTCACCTACCACTCCGACCAGCCGGGCCCGGACAAGCTGTCCTGGGCGCAAGCCGTGGAGCAGGCCAACGCTGGCCAACGCTACGACGCCATCCTGCTGCACGCCTACCCGCGCGCCAGCCTCAGCCGCTGGGACAACCCGGTGGCGTCCTGCGAGGCGCTGCCCGCCGCCCAGGACTGGCTGCTGAAGCAGCGCCGGGGCTGGCGCGAGCGACTGGAAAGCGAAGTCGGCTACAACGAAATCAGCGCTTTCGCCGTCTGCCGTGTCGCCTTCGGCCGGCCGTATGTCGACCGCGAACGCCAGCGCATCTACGTGCGCGGCGTGCTGTCGCTGCAAGACCGTCTCGACCTGACACATGAATATTTGCACCTGGCCTTCGAAGCTCACCCCAACGGCCAGGACGAAACCTATATCGAAGGGCTCGCCCGTCACCTCTTGCTGGAATAGACCATGACACTCCGTTATCCACAGGTCTTGCTGTTGCTCTGCGCCCTGACCGCGTTATCACCGGCCATGGCCGCCGACTCTATAAAGCTCGACACCCCCATTGGTGGCTGGCGCAGCGGTGCGCCGGGGGGTGAAGGCGAAAGCTTCAGCCAAACCGTCAATTACCCGGCCTCGTCGGTCAACACGCCCCCGGGCCAGGCCGACACCGCGCGCATTACTGGGCAGATCAAGGGTGCGCCCAAAGACAGCAACGCGCCGGGCCAGTTGATCGTCAACGGCGTCAGCCTGCCGCTGAAACTGGATGAAGAAGGTCGCTTCGACCGGCCGTTCTCGTTCCCCAACGGCAGCAACAGCGTTGAAGTGCGCAGCGCCGATGGCCAGCAGCGCCACCGCACGCAGTTTCTCAACACCAGCGGCGGCGCCACCCCGGCCAAGCTGCGGGTGTTGCTGACGTGGGACAGCGACGGCACCGACCTGGACCTGCACCTGGTCACCCCCGATGGCGCGCACATCTGGTACGGCGACCGCGCCGTCGCCAACGGCGCGGCCCTCGACGTCGACGTCACCACCGGCTACGGCCCGGAAATCTTCGCCATGCCCGCGCCGATCAAGGGCCAGTACTTGGTGTATGTGAATTACTACGGCGGCGGTTATCGCAGTGAGGAGGACGGCGAAGAGGGCGAGTCCGTGGCGCAGGCGCAACAGGCCTTGACCACCGCGCAGGTCACCGTGATCACCGAAGAGGGCACGCCGAACGAGAAAATGGAAACCTTCGTCGTGCCGATGCGGGCGGTGGGGGAGCTGACGTTGGTCAAAAGCTTTAGCTACCCGTAAGCCGCCTATCAGCAGCCAAAGCTGAGGTAGCAGCCTGTGGAGATCTCCTAATGTGGGAGCGGGCTTGCTCGCGAAGACGGCGGCACATTCAGCATCAATGCAAGCTGACCCGCCGATTTCGCGAGCAAGCCCGCTCCCACAGAGGAACTGTGGCGAACGTCTGATCTGTGAGCGCTCGAACCCCCCTGTGGGAGCTGAGCTTGCTCGCGATGACGGTCTTGCATCCACATCAATGCAAGCTGATGTACCGCTATCGCGAGCAGGCTCGCTCCCACAGGGTTGGATGGGCTGCAATAAAAAATCTCACGCGTGAGCTATTGTGGGGTTTGGAAAGTGCCTGTAGTGTTTCTCACGCGTGAGTTTTTCACAGTGGGGTCAGTACCATGCCAACCAGCTCTCCATCAGATCCGCCTGACGGGTCTGTGACCGATCCAGCGAGCCGCACGGGAGAGCGCGCCAAACCCTCGGCGAAAAAACCGTCGAGCTTCTACATGAAGCAGATGCGCGCGGGCTTGAGTGCCGCCGGTTATGTGAAACACGAGGCTTGGGTGCTTCCCGAAAACAGAAGCCTGCTCAAGCAAATGGAGAAACAGCTACGCCAACCGATTCTGGCTGGCTCATTCATGTCGGAGGATTACATGAGCGCAGGTAATAACTGGAACATCGATCGCCTCTACAGCGCCCTTCAGGCCCTGGACGAAGTGGTCGCGAACGACATCACCCTCTCCCTCGTCCAAGGCTCCGAGTCCAGCATCAAGCTGGAAATGAATGACTTCGGTGGCTTGCCCATCTACATCGCCGTGGTCGGCGACCAGATCATCGTCGATACCGTGCTGGTGGACGTCGAGTCGATCAGCGATGTGGCGGCCTTCAACGACGCGGTGTTGCGCAGCCGGGAAATGTTCCCGCTGTCGTCCATCGGCATCGAGACCATGCCCAACGGACAGGTGGTCTACAACATGTTCGGTGCGTTGAGCGCCGACTCCAGCCTGACCAACGTCGTCACCGAGGTCAAAACCCTCGTCGACAATGTCCAGCGCGCCAGCGAAGCCTTCGAACGCTTCTTCATCTAATTCGCCGAATAGGAACCATCCAATGACTCAGTCCATCTGGAGCAAGTTGTTCACCGCACTGCGTGGCGGTGCCAACGAAGTCGGCGAATCGATCGTCGACCAACAGGCCCTGCGCATCCTCGACCAGGAAATCCGCGATGCCGACAGCGCGCTGGCCAATGCCAAGCGTGAGCTGGTCACCATCATGGCCAAGCACAAACTGGCGACCGATCGCGTCGGCGAATACAACGCCAAGATCAAGGACCTGGAAGCCAAGGCCCTGGCCGCGATCCAGGCCAACCGCGAAGACCTGGCGCTGGAAGTGGCCGAAGCCATTTCGACCCTGACCAACGAACTGGACGCCGAGCAAAAGCACGCGACCGAATTTGGCGGTTACGCGGACAACATGCGCAAGGACATCACCAAGGCCGAAGCCCGCATCAAGAGCCTGCGCCAGCAAGTGGACATGGCCAAGGCCCGTGAAAGCGTGCAGAAGGCCCAGGTCAGCGCCTCGATCGCCAGTGGCGGCGCCAATGGCAAGCTGGAAACTGCCGTCGGTACGCTCAACCGCCTGCAAGCCAAGCAACAACAACGTGCCGCTGAACTGCAAGCCCAAGACGAACTGGCCGAGGCTTCCACCGGCTCCGACCTGGAGCGCAAGCTGCGCGATGCCGGCATCACGCCAAACGAAGGCAGCGCCAATGCGATCCTGGAACGCCTGAAGAAAAAATCGGCTGAGTAATCGGTTCGGGCATATCAATCAAGGCATGCCAAGCACAAAAACTGTGGCGAGGGAGCTTGCTCCCGCTGGGCCGCGAAGCGGCCCCAAAAACCGGGCCTGCTACGCAGTCCAGCGGGAGCAAGCTCCCTCGCCACAATAGTCTCCGGCACGCCACGGATTTATTGTTACGCAGGTACTTCTATCCAAGCCGCGCAACAGGTTTAATGCTGTCCGGCCACTACGCTCGTGCCCCCAAGCGCCAGAGCGATGATCCCGCCAGGAACCAAGCCCCACGGAGTCAGGGACGCAATGTCGATTTTCCTTTTGTTGCGCACGTACGCGTCGTCCTTCTTCCATCGCTTCGGTTGGGCGGGGCTGGCCATTGCGCTGGGCGTGCACCTGTCCACGGCCTGGATCGGCCTGGTGCTGTTGGGCGAGCAACACCTCATCGCCGCCGCCACGTTTATCTACTTCTATCTCACCACCACGCTCACCGTCGGCTATGGCGATCTGTTGCCACAGACCTCCGCCGGACGGATTTTCGTGGCGACCTGGATCATGCTCGGGGGCATTGCCCTGTTGACGACGGTCATCGGCAAAACCACCAGCAGCGTCATCGATGTATGGAGAAAAGGCATGAAGGGCAAAGGCGATTTCACCGGCAAGGTCGGCCACACGGTGCTCATCGGTTGGGAGGGCGCCACCAGCGAGCGGGTCATCGAACTGCTGCTGCAGGACGAAACGTCCAATGACAACCTGATCGTCATCTGCGATTGCGATCTCGAAGAAAACCCCATGCCCGGCAAGGCCACCTACATCAAGGGCGACAGCCTGTCCTCCGTCGCGCTGTTGCAGCGTGCCGGCGTGCCAGGTGCCGAACGCGTGCTGGTGCGCACCCCTTCCGACGACCTGACCCTGGCCACCGTGCTGGCGGTCAACCGACTGGGGCCTGTCGGGCATGTGGTCGCCCATTTCAATGACAGCGAAGTGGCCGCCCTCGCCAGCGCCTACGCGCCGAGCCTGGAATGCACCTCCAGCATGGCCATCGAGATGCTGGTGCGTGCCTCCCAGGACCCGGGCTCATCGGTGGTCATCAATGAATTGCTCTGCGTCGGCGAAGGCGCCACGCAATACCTGATGAAGCTGCCCGAAGCGTTTGAAGCGACGTTTGGCGACCTTTATATCCGGATGAAAGAGCAGCACAACGCTACGCTGATCGGTTACCGCGCCCAGGGTGCCCGCCAGCCGTCGATCAACCCGCCCGGTGCCACCCGTGTGGTGGGCGGCGAACTCTTCTATATCGCCTCGGCGCGTCTCAAGGAAATTTCCCATGGGGTGGTTTAAACAGTTGATGGGGCTCGAGGCCCCGAATTCGAGCGCAACAGCCAGCAATAGCGCGCCTGTCGTTGGGCCGCTGGGCCTGGCCTCCGGCAAGCAGGTCATGTTCGATGCCACGCTCAAATTGCTGCTCGACGGCAACACCGCCGTGGTCATCCCAGGCAACCAACAGATCTGGAGCCTGGGCATCGTCGACCTCGGGCAGTCGAACTGGCTGTCGCGCTGCTACATGAACGACGAAGACTACTGGCTGCAAGTGCACACCAGCGGCGACGTCGCCGGGCAGGTCGAGTCGGTGATCCTGTTCAACTACCTCAGCTACGTCACGATCAACAGCGAAGCGGAATTGCGTCGCCTGGCCGGCCCGGAAAGCCTGATCGGCCTGCCGACCTACACCCACGACGGCGTCGAGTACAGCCGCGAATGGGGCACCGAGGCGGGCCAGACCGAGCTGGTGGGATTGAGCGAGCGCGTAAGCAATCCCGAAGAGTCCTACAGCGTCGAGCACCGTTCGATGCTGTATGCCCGCGACACCGGCCTGACGGATCGCCGGGAGTTCCTGTTGTTTTCCGTCGAAGAGGACGCCGAAGGCACTGTCAGCCTGAGCACTTCGCTGGGTATTTCGCTGTACACCACTGACCTGAACACTCTTTGAATAAGGAAGAAGTCCATGCTTGAAGCGCTCTCCATTTCCCTGAACAAAGCCGCCGTGCTTGGCTTTGTCATGTACATCCTCGGCGCCGCCGTGCTGTTCGCGCTGTTCCAGTTCATCTACACCCGCGTCACGCCGCACAAGGAATTCGAACTGATCCGTTCGGGCAACGTGGCTGCAGCCATCGCCCTGGGCGGCGCCGTCATCGGTTTCGCCATTCCGGCCAGCAACGTGATCGCCTACTCGATCAGCATGCTGGACTTCGTCGTCTGGGCAGTGATCGCCGCGGTCGTCCAGTTGCTGGCGTTTCTGGTCACCAGTCTGGTGCTCAAGGGCGCTTCCGCGCGCATCAAGAACGGTGAAATCGCCGCGGGTATCTACATCGCCGCCGTGGCCATCAGCGTCGGCATGTTGAACGCCGCGTGCATGACGCCTTCCACGAACTGATTGCGCCACGGAGATCCCGATGAAACGAAGCAAGTACGTCCAGCTCTCGCTGGCCGCGTCGGTCGCCCTGGCGATATCCGGTTGCGGGCCTGCGGAAAAAACCTACAAGTTGCAGAAGAAGTACAACTTCCAGTCCGTCCAGGAATGTGTCGATGAAAAGCTGCCGGTGGACATTTGCTCCACCGCCTACATGACCGCCATGGGTGAGCATCGTCGCATCGCGCCGGTCTACGATAGCAAGGCCGATTGCGATGCCGACTTCGTGCCCGATTGGTGCCAGCAGGACTCGGCCGGCAAGTTCCTGCCCAAGCTGGGTGGTTTCGAGCTGAACGCCGATGGCGAAGTCACGCAGTCCGAGGTCGATGCCGCCCGGGCCCAGTTGCCGGCTTCGGAAGCGAACGTCGGTGGTTCAGGCTTTGGCAACCTGTTGACCGGCCTGCTGATCGGCAACATGTTGAGCGGCAACCGCAGCAGTTATTACTCCGAGCCGGTCTACCGCTACCGCGATGACCGCGGCAACTTCGGGTCCTCGACGCTGAGCCAGCGGGTTTCCAGCGGCTCGACCTTTACCAAGTCCAACCAGGCGCGGTATGGCAGCTACACCGACTCCGTCAAGACCAGCAAGGCGATGGCCGTCGCGTCGTCCACCTCGCGCGGTGGCTTCGGCAGCAAGTCCAGCGCCCGCAGCGGTTGGGGCGGTTCGAGCAGCTCCGGCGGCTAAGGAACGAGGGCCATGAAGAAGATCCATTGCGCAGAACGTCCCGACTGGAAACAGACCGCCGAGCAACTCGGCTTTCTGTTCCACACCATCGACGACGAACCCTATTGGGACGAAAGCGCGTACTACCAGTTCACCCTCAAGCAGATCGAGGACGACCTGGAAGACCCGACCACCGAGCTCCATGACATGTGCATGGACCTGGTGGCCCGGGTGGTCCAGAGCGAAGAATTGCTGGAACGCCTGAGCATCCCGGCGCCGTTCTTCGACCTGGTGCGCACGTCATGGCTGGAAGGCCATCCGCACCTGTACGGGCGCATGGATTTCTCCTACAACGGCACGGGCCCGGCCAAGTTGTTGGAACTCAACTACGACACGCCGACCAGCCTCTACGAGGCGGCGGCGTTCCAGTGGGGGTGGCTGGAGCAATGCATCGAGCGCGGCATGCTGCCGGCCCATGCCGACCAGTTCAACAGCATCGACACCAAGTTGCACCAGGCCTTCGCCCAATTGCAGCTCAAGGAGCCGTTCTATTTCGCCTCGATGAAAGGCTCGGTGGAAGACAAAGGCACCACGGATTACTTGCGCCTGATCGCGGAAAAAGTCGGCATTGAATCGCGGCACATCGATATCGAAGACATCGGCCTCAACAGCGACGGACGTTTCGTCGACCTGGAAGAGCGCTGGATTCCGCACCTGTTCAAGTTGCATGCGTGGGAATTCATCTTCCACGAGCCCTTTGGTGAAGCGATCGCTCAATGCGATACGCAGTTTTTCGAGCCGGCCTGGAAGTCGATCATCTCCAACAAAGGCATCCTGCCGCTGCTGTGGGAATTCAACAAAGGCCACCCGAACCTGCTCGCCGCCCACCTGGACACCGACACTAGCAAAGCCGTGCCGAAAGGCTGGGTGCGCAAGCCGTTTTTTTCCCGGGAAGGCGCCAACATCGAGCTGCAGACCGCTGACGGCTTGATCGTCAAGGAAGACGGCCCCTACACCGACGCGCCGTTCATCCTCCAGGAATTTGCGCCACTGCCGAAATTCGACGACAGCTACACCCTGATCGGCTCGTGGGTCATCGGCGACCAGGCCGCCGGCATCGGTGTGCGGGAAGACAACAGCCTGATCACCAAGGATTCCAGCCGGTTTTTGCCGCATTTGATTCTTGATTGATTGCCTGCACACACTGAAAACCCTGTGAGCATGTAATGCTGTTCACTTAAGGCTTGTCTGAATCCTTGTGGCGAGGGAGCTTGCTCCCGCTTGAGTGCGAAGCGCTCACAAGAAGGGGCTGCTACGCAGCCCAGCGGGAGCAAGCTCCCTCGCCACTGGGTCATCATTTCTCTTAAGTGAACACTATGGATTTGGCCAGGCATACCCACCGCCTGTCGCCTTTGCGGAATTGCGCCTGCCCCCTCCCTGTCGATTTTAAAGAGCCCAAGAAAAACCCGAGAGCGGCACGCCATTCGTGACAGGAGGCCCCATGCGTATCCATCACCTGAACTGCGGTTGCATGTGCCCCGTGGGTGGGAAGTTGTTCGATGGCTACAGTCGGGGGCTGACGGCGTGCCTGGTGTGTCATTGCCTGTTGATCGAAACCGACAACAATGGCCTGGTCCTGGTGGACACCGGTTTTGGCCAGCGGGATGTCCAGACGCCCGAACGGCTTAGCCGATTCTTCCGGGTGTTCAACAACATCAAGTTCGAGCATCGCCTCACCGCGTTGGAGCAAGTGCGCCGGTTGGGTTTCGACACCGGCGATGTGCGGCATATCCTGCTGACGCACCTGGATTTCGATCACGCCGGCGGGCTCCAGGACTTTCCCCAGGCTCGGGTTCACGTGATGCGCGACGAGATGGCGATGGCGCGCAGCGCCGACACCTGGATCAGTCGACGGCGATTCCAGGCGCGCCAGTGGCAGGGCGTCGACAATTGGGAGTTCTATGCCCCGGACGGTGACACGTGGTTCGGTTTTGATTCGGTGCGCGCGTTGATCGGGGCGGAAGAAGAGGACATTTTCCTGGTCCCGCTCCAAGGCCACACCGCCGGCCACGCCGGGATCGCCCTGAGGACACCGGACGGCTGGATGCTCCATGCCGGCGATGCGTATTTCTTCCACGATGAAGTCCATCAGCCCGAGCGGCGTTGCCCGCCGGGGCTGAAGTTCTATCAGTACATGATGGACACCTATCGCCCGGCACGGCTGCGCAATCAGGATCGCCTGCGGGAACTGGCGGCGGGCCAGAATGGGCATGTCGAGATTTTTTGCAGTCACGATGCCAGGGAGTGGGAGCACGCGACCCGCCAGGCGCGTACGGTCCGTGTTGACTCCACGGCCATGCCGTCGACCCACCGCTAAACCACCCGCCCGGGCACACTGTGGGAGCGGGCTTGCTCGCGAAGACGGCTGCACAGTCTACATAAATGCAAGCTGGCCCACCGATTTCGCGAGCAAGCCCGCTCCCACAGGTTAGGTATTCACCACAGACCCCCACAGGTCCAGGGGTTCGCCGCAGGCTCTTTCAAGTCCACCAGTACCGCACCAGGTGGAAGAAGATCGGCGCGGCGAAGCACACCGAGTCCAGCCGGTCGAGCATGCCGCCGTGGCCTTCGATCATGTGGCCCCAGTCCTTGACGCCGCGGTCGCGCTTGATCGCTGACATGACAATGCCGCCGGCAAAGCCCAGCAGGTTGATCAGCAAGGCGATGAGGAACGACTGCCAGGGATTGAACGGCGTGATCCACCACAGCGCACCACCGATCAGCGAGGCCAGGAAGATGCCGCCGACAAAACCTTCCACGGTTTTCGAGGGCGACAGGTTCGGCGCGATCTTGTGTTTGCCGAACAGCTTGCCGCAGACGTACTGCAACACATCCGAGAGCTGCACCACGATCACCAGGTAGGCGATCAGCAACAGGTTGCGCCCTTCGAAACCGGCGATGTCCAGGGTCAGCAGGGCGGGCACGAAGGAAATGCAGAACACCGCGATCATCAAGCCCCACTGCACCTTCGACGCGCGCTCGAGGAAATGCGTGCTGTCGCCGCCCAGGGATGCCAGGATCGGCAGCAGCAGGAACACATACACCGGGATAAAGATCGAAAACAGCCCGTACCAGTCGTAGTAGATCAGCAGGTATTGCAGCGGCAGGGCCAGGTAGAACGCCGCCACCAGGGCCGGGTAGTCACTGCGCCGGGTCGGTGTCAGGGTCAGGAATTCCCGCAGGGCGTAGAACGACACCGCGTAGAACAACAGGATGACCGCCGCGTTACCGAGCCAGAACGCGATGCCGATCACCAGCACCATGATCCACCAGGCGTTGATCCGGGCGTTGAGGTTATCGATGACCGAGTTCGGCGCGCCTTTGGTCCGCAGCCTGAGAATGAAACCAATCAGCGACGCCAGCACCAGAATCGCGCCGATCCCGCCAAACAACATCAGGGTATATCGATCCATGTCAGACGTGCTCCGGGGCCAGTGCCAGCAGCGCGGCGCGGCTGCGTTCAAGGAATTGCTCTTTGCTTTCACCCTCTTCGATGCACAGCGGCGCACCGAAACTGGTGGTGCACAACAACGGCAGCGGCAGCACACGACCCTTGGGCATGACGCGGTTGAGGTTGGCGATCCACACCGGGATCACCTCGACCTCGGGGTGGTTTTTCATCAAGTGATAAATCCCGCTCTTGAAGGGCAACAGGCCTTCCTCCGGATTGCGCGTGCCTTCCGGGAAGATGATCAGCGAGTCGCCGTTTTCCAGTGCATCGAGCATCGGTTGCAATGGGTTGTACGCAGGGTCCTTGCGCTCGCGGTCCACCAGCACGCCGTTGAACACCCGGTTGATGATGTAGCGGCGCACCGGGCTGGTTTGCCAATAGTCAGAGCCCGCCACCGGGCGGGTGAGCTTGCGCAGCGCCGGCGGCAGCGAGGCCCAGAGCAGCACGAAGTCACCGTGGCTGCTGTGGTTGGCGAAGTAGATCCGCTGCACCGGCGTCGGCGCGCAACCGAGCCACAGGCTGCGAGCGCCCGTGACCATGCGAGCGGCGGAGGTGATGAGGTTGGCGACCACGGGTTCGAACATGAGGATTCCTTGTCCTGAGAAACATAAGCATCACTGTGGCGAGGGAGCTTGCTCCCGCTGGGCTGCGCAGCAGCCCCCAAGAGGCTGAATACAACCAATCTGACACACCGCAGTGCTTGGTTTTGGGACTGCTTCGCAGTCCAGCGGGAGCAAGCTCCCTCGCCACAAAAACTCTTTAGATACCTGAAGCTAACCAGGGACTGGCCAGGATGAAGCCCAGCACCAGGACAACTTGTACCGCCAGCAACCGCGACTGCCGACGCAGCAGCAACAACGCGCCGTGCCGTCGTTCGGTCCACAGGCGCCCGGCCCGTTCGGCGGGTTGCAGGCCCAACGCGGTGAGGGCTTGATCCAATTCATAGGTGCGTTCGGCCAGGGAGTGGGTGCTGTCGGCCATGCGCTGGAACAGATCGGCGTCAAACGCCACGCGCAGTGCCCAGTATTTTTCCACCACTCCGATAACCAGCAGCACAGCACTCAACAGCAGCAACCACGGATCGATCACGCCCACCAGCCATTGCCCCAACCCCAGCAGCGCCGCCAGCAGCGTCAGTCCCGTGGAAAGCTGGTCCAGCGAATGACCCCGGCGCAACAGGCTCGCCACGGTGTGGAGTTCCATATCACTGATCATGAGCATTCCCCCGTGTTGTGGATAACTGTCCCAGTGCCCGACGGTGCGCCGCGTGCAAGACGATGCGCGGTCGAGCGCGCTGGATCTGCACGATCGCTGCGTCAACGTTCGCTGCCCGGCCAGTGTGCAACAACCAGGCAACCACCGCCGTGGCGCTGCGCGAATAACCCAAGGCGCAGCAGACCAGCACCGGCCCATGTTGACGCAGGCTTTCGATGGCTTCTGCCGCTTTCAGGCATTGCTCGGCGGTCGGCGCCGTGAGGTCGAGCACCGGTAACGAACGATAGGCGACATTCGAGCTGTCCATGGACAGTTCCGCGCAGAGGTCGAGCACGCCGGTAAACGTGCTGTCCTTCAATTCCATCGGCGTAGGCATTCGCCCCAGCCAGACGTTATCCGCGATCAGGTCTGGCTGCGGGTGCTTGCGCGTCCAGCAGCGGGAATTGATCCACGCCGCCGCCAGGTACGGCGCCAGCAACCAACGCACCGCCGGACTCAAGCGACCATCGGCACGCTTCTGGAAACCATCGGCACCGAACATCAAGTAATTCAGCGCCACCATGAGCACCGCGACCGCCGGCCAGATCAGCCAGAGCCACGCGCCGCCCAAGGCAAACGCCGGGATGAACAGCGCCGCCGCGCCCAGGCCATAACGCAAGGCCAGGCGTCGGCGGTCAGGATCGGCCGTCAGGCGCGCGCTCAGCAGTGGGCTTGGTCGATCCAGCGGCCACAACCAGACGCACAACCAACCGGCCAACGCGCCCGTGGGCAGGTCAATGAAGTGATGTTGATAAGTCGTCAGCACCGACACGCCGATCAACGCGAACCAACCGTGCATCACCCAGCGCCAGAAACCCTGCAAGTGCCGCTGGTAACAGACCCAGAGCACCACCAGCAGCGCGATGTGCAGCGACGGCGCCTGGTTGAACGGCTTGTCGAAGCCGGCCAGCACGTCGAACATCCAGCCGAACAGCCCATCCATTTCCGGCCGGGGGAAGGTAAACGTCAGCGGCCAGATCAAAAAGCAACTGACCGCAATCACCTGGGCCGTGAGCAGGCGCAAGGCATGGCGCTTGAGTTCGTCGCGGCTGTTGGGCAACAGCAAGGACAAGCCGTACAGCAGATCGATCGACCAGTACGGCACGATGGTCCAGGCCATGAACGGCATGTGGCTTTCCCAGGCGAACACCAGCGTGCCGACGTCGTCACGCTGGGCGGTGACCCAGGTGGCGAAGCCGTAGGTGGTGAAGAACAGCGGCGCCAGCAACAGCAGCCACAGCACCGCCGGTTTGAGCAGCGCGGGTTCCCTGGCCGGAGCGACGACGGCGCTCATTACTGCACTCGCTGCGCCAGCGAAACGCTGAAAATGCCCCATTCATCGACACGCAGGGTGATCTTGCGGAAGCCCGCCGCCTCGACCAATTGATCCATTTCCGCCTGGGTGCGTCGACGCATCACCCAGGCCTGACCGGCGCGGTGGCTGGTGAGGGCGCGGGCGATCAGTTCCAGTTGCGGGTGCCACGGCTGGCCGGTATAGACCAGGAAGCCACCAGGCTCCACGGCTTCGGCCAGGCCGGCGAGGGAACCGCCGACCATCTGGTTATCGGCGAACAGTTCGTACAGGCCCGACACCACGGCGAGGGTTGGTTTTGGCTCCAGGGCTGCCAGATCCTGGCGGTCGAAGGCATCACCTTTGACGAACTGAGCGATGTCGCCCAAGCCTTTTTCCAGGATCAGAGCGCTGCCGTCGCGCACGTTGATGTCGCTGTAGTCGCGCAGCAGGATCGACTCGGGCAACGGGCTGACGCCTTGCAGCGCTTCGAGGATGTAGCGGCCATGGCCGGCGGCGATGTCGACGATGCGCACTTCGCGGTCCTGGGCGCGCAACTCGGCCATCGCCAGGCGCAGCAATTCTTCGACGTGCACCTTGCGCTGGCGAATGCCGCGCCAGCCGATGGAGTTCAGGTAGTTCTGGTCGATCATCTTGCCCAGCGCCGACGTGCCGGTAGGGCGGTTGCGGTAGACGTAATCCAGGGTGCTGCCGGAGTCGAAGCCGGTGTCGAAGCCCAGCTTCACCCCGGCGGACAATTTGCTGCCAAAGCGCATGCTGGCGCGGGTCATGCGCCAATACAAATCACGCAACGAGTTGTGGGGCAGCGGCGTGGCCAGGGTTTCGGCTTCGGCGCAGGTCGCGCCCAGGCGATCGGCGTCGAGCAGGGAAGGGCGCTCCAGCGGACGGGCGAAGTTCTGCAGGATGAAGCGGCGGGCGCTGGCAATGGCCGGCGCGCGGTTCTTCTCGCCGAGGGTGTCGTGGAAGAAGCCCGGCAGAATGTGTTTTTCCTTGTGCAGGCTGCCCAGGCGTTCGAAGAACTGCTCCTGGGGTTTGCGGTGCACCACAAAGTCCGAACCGGAGATCAACAGCTGCGTCGGCACCTGGATCGCCTGGGCATCGGCCACCACGCGGTCGGCGGCTTCGTACAGGCCCAGCAGCACGTTCACCGAAATGGCCTTGGTGATCAACGGATCGCTGTCGTAGGACGCCACCCGCTCTGGGTCATGGCTGAGGAATTTCGCCTTGACGTAGCTATTGACGAAGAAATTGCCGCGGAACTTGCGCATCAGCGCCAGGCCCGGCCGGGCGAACGGCACGTAGAGCTTGACCTTGAAGGCCGGCGACGCCAGTACCAGCGAGCGAATGCGCGGTGCGTAGTCGTGGACCCAAGTGGACACGATCACCGCGCCGACGCTTTGTGCGACCACGGCGATGTTCGCTTCGTCGATCTGATGCGTCGCGCCGATGTGATCGCAGAAAGTCTGCACGTCCCGCGCACTGGTGGCAAAACTCGGGCTGTCGCCCCGTTCGCCCGGCGACTGGCCGTGGCCGCGCGCGTCCCAGGCAAAGAAGTCGAACCCGGGCAAATCCAGCTCATCCACCAGGTGCGCAATGCGCCCGGAGTGTTCATGACCACGATGGAACAACAACACAGCCTGGCGGGGTTCGCCCGCTGCGGCATCGATAGCCGGCCAGTGTTGGTAGAACAGTTCCACGCCATCGTGGGTGGTGAATGTCCGGTGTTGGGCTTCGCGCATTGCAACTTCCTTATGCTGAGGGAGCGTTTTCCGTCACCTGGCCCAGGCCATGACGGACCCGATTGACCAAGGTATAAACCAGCAGGGCGGCAACCACCGCCATCACACCATTTATCCAGAGTGCCCCGAGCCAACCCAGGGCAATGCCGGTCGCCAACACGCCAAACACAAAAGCGCGATCGCTCTTGCCCATCGGCCCGTCATACCGCCGCGAAGCCCCCACCATCGCCCCCAGCACGCCGGCGTATTCACTGAACAACGCCAACAGCGTGACCAACAACACGAGCAGAAGACTGGTATCGGCAAACAAGGCAAAAGGCAGGATCAAGGCAACGTCGGCGATGATATCGCATAGCTCGTTGAGGTAGGCGCCCAGATGCGATTGTTGACCAAACTCCCGCGCCAGCATGCCGTCCACGGCATTCAACGCCATGCGCAGGAACATCCAGATCGGCACCAGGACGAAAATCCACGGATGGTCGGCGAACCAGGCAATGACCGCCCCCACCAACACCGAGACGATGCCCGCGAGCAGAGTGACCTGGTTGGCGGTGACACCGTTGTTGTAGAGGCGTTGGACCATGGGGCGCAGCAGGTTTTGAAAGGCGGGCTTGAGTTGGTAGATGGAGGGCATCGGGGTGAGATCTCGGCCGGTGGCGGGGCTGGGCTTATACAGGTGCGAGATTACGATAGGTTGAGGGGTTGCAGGCGGGTATTTCTTGAGAATGCGTGCGGGTAGGCATCTATTCGCGCGTTTTTCTGCGCAAGACCCCCTGGGAGAATGCAAAAAACGCTAAACCTGTGGCGAGGGAGCTTGCTCCCGCTGGGCTGCGAAGCAGCCCCAAGGCCATTCAACGCGGTGACCCGGCAGGCTTACGACTGCTGCGCAGCCGAGCGGGAGCAAGCTCCCTCGCCACGATGATTTATGCCCTTAAGTTAAGGGGAGCCTGTGAGAGCAACTGTTCACACATTCCCAACCTCACCGCAGTTCCCCTGTGGGAGCTTGCTCGCGATGGCGGAGTGTCAGTCAACATCAATGGCAGCTGACCCACCGCATTCGCGAGCAAGCCCGCATCCCACAGGATTTTTCGGAATCCTCGCAACGTAGGCCTAATTAGCGAATTGCCCTACACGCCCCGCTTCTTTCACTGACTTATTTCTCCTGTTATCCCCGGCACAGTCTCGCGCCCACTCCTGCGCCGCGAGCTGCCTGCATGCGTTTCCCTGACAAGATCCCGTCATTAACCGGTGCTATTGGTTCGCTGGTCTTGGCCGCCATGAACTCACCCGATGTCGAGGAGGTATTGCAGGACTTTCGCCACTGTCTGGGCGACTACGACAGTTGGGCGGAAAGATTCTGGGCCGGTCGGACACTGGACATTCAGCAAGTATTTAAAGTCGGCAAGGAGGTGTCGCTCGCACCCGTGAAAGACGGTGGCAAACAGGTCAGCGCCGTGGTGGCGAGGTGTCCGGCACAAGGCCCACTGACACTGGTGCACATGTTCCAGGCCTCGCGTTTCGTGCCGATCGGCGACACGCCAGTGGTGTTGGAGCCGATCATCACGGGCGAGCTGGGGAAGGAAACGTTTGGCGATCCGATCCCTCATGTCATTGGTCCCAGCGGCATTTTGGAAGTGTCCGAATGCGACCGCGGCCAGCGCTACCGGATCAGCTTTTTTCCAAATATCACGACCGATCATGTCCGGGCGCTGTACGCGTCCTACCAGCACGAGATCGTCGAACTTGAAGGTTGGCTGAAAGCGGAGTGGAACGAGTTTCAACCATTGTGGAAGGCGTCTTCCGAGAGCGGTTTTGTAAAGCGCTTCAACGCATTGCAGGAGGCCCAGCTACGTGGCTTTGAAAATGCCCTGTTTGAGCTATGGGACGACGTAACACAGGTCTTCGATCTGTTGGCGGATCTACAGGCCAACAGTGAAAAATTGTTGGAATACCTCACCGAAGTCGAGCTTGAGCAACTGCTGAAGGCGTCATCCGAGGCGATTGCCAAAGGACTGATGATCCTGAGCGATGAGCCCTTGCTCTTCGTTTACACCGCGGCGTTCACCAGTTGGCTGCGGATGCTGCCGCCCCAGTACATGGCCGAACTCCTGGGGGAAATGCGCGCCTCGATTCTGATCAATTTCCTCTTGGCGCGCGTGACCGGTGGCCTGGGCGTGGGACTGCGCATGAGCGGTAAAGTGCTGCGCCATGTCCGCTCGGAACGCGCCCGGAAGTGGCTACAGGCATCGAGTCAACGCCTCGGACAACTCGGTGGCGACAGCTCCAACAAACATGCCGACGTACTGAAGCCGGTAGTAATCGCCGGTCAGGGACCGTCAGTGGGGCCGGCGCCTGTCAGACCGTTGCAGATCTCAACTGGGGATTTCGCGCCGCTGTCGGTCAGCAACCCGGCCCCGATCGTGCGGGAAAAATCCCAGCCTTCTACCCGCCTGAGCCAACACGAACCCCACGACGACGCCCCCGCCCAATCGAAAAACCCCAACGGCGACAGCGCCGACACCGCCGCCCAGACCCAGACCAGCGGCTGCCCGGTGTCGATGGTCACCGGCGAAGAACTACTGACCCTCGACGATGGCACCCTCGACGGCCGTTTGCCGTTCGTTTTCACCCGTTTATACCGCACCAGCGCCGCCGACCTGGACGTCGGCCTCGGGCGCGGCTGGAGCCATGCCCTGGCCCATCGCCTGGAACTCGACGGCGAACAGGTCACTTGGGTCGACCAGGAAAACCGTCGCACGCTTTTTCCATTGCCCACCACCCAGCGCCCGGCGATCCACAACAGCCTGGCCCGCGCAGCAATCTACCTGGGGGCCGAGCCGGACGAACTGATCGTCGCCCAACCGGGGGAAAACGCCCCGTTCCTGCACTTTCGCGACGGCCACCTGATCGCCCTCAGCGACCGCTACGACAACCGCCTGACCCTCCAGCGCAACATCCACGGTGACATCTGCCGTTTGGACAACGGCGCCGGGCGTTCCCTGCGCCTGCGCTACGAACAGCGCCACCTGATCGCCGTCGACTACCAGAGCTTCCACCCGGCCATCACCCTCGACGAGGCCTGGCGGACCGAGCAGACGCTGGTGTCCTACCGCTACGACGGACGTTTCCGACTGATCGAAGCGACCAATGCCGCCGGAGAAAGCGAACGCTACGACTACGACGACCAGCACGTCATCCTCCAACGGCAACTGGCCGGCGGCGCGAGTTTTTATTGGGAGTGGCAAGGCGTCGGGGCGGCAGCCCGTTGCGTACGGCATTGGGCCTCGTTCGCGCAGATGGACAGCCGCTACACCTGGGGCGAGGACGGCAGCGTCACGGTCCGGCACCTGGATGGCAGCCAGGAGGTGTATGTCCACGACGACCGGGCGCGGCTGGTGCGCAAGGTCGAGCCCGACGGCGGCGAACACCTCAAGGCCTATGACGAACAGGGCCGGCTGATCGCCGAACAGGACCCGCTGGGGGCGGTCCGCGAATACCGCTACGACGACGTCGGACGGCTGCTGGCGTTGATTCCTCCGGACGAGGCACCAACGTCCTACGAATACCGCAACGGTTTCCTGCACACCCGTCAGCGCGGCCAGGCCGTATGGACCTACCGCCGCAATGACCTTGGCGATGTGA
>NZ_JABWRA010000180.1:0-201 GCF_014268705.1 Pseudomonas sp. SWRI179
GCAACGATGTGTACCAAGGCCCAACCACCGTCACTGAGTCGATCAAAGATGCATCCGGCGGCAACCTCGAAGCCATCGCGCCTAACACCGCGCCAGTCAGCACTGTGGTCAGCGATGTCAACGACACCACTACCGTGACGTTGACTGCTACGCCGACCGTGAACGAAAACGGCACCATCACCTACACCGCCACCCTGACCG
>NZ_JABWRA010000181.1:0-201 GCF_014268705.1 Pseudomonas sp. SWRI179
CAGTTTGCGGTGATGTTGGATGTGCCGGCCTCATCGCGAGCAAGCCCGCTCCCACAGGGGTCCTGTGTCGGACATGAATTTTGTGTTCACCGCAGATCCAGTGTGGGAGTGAGCCTGCTCGCGAAAGCGGTGGGTCAGTTTGCGGTGATGTTGGATGTGCCGGCCTCATCGCGAGCAAGCCCGCTCCCACAGGGGTCCTGT